>JAGPWA010000106.1 GCA_018066715.1 Porticoccus sp.
CACCTGTCAGTTTGTCGGTTTCAGCCCCCGTCAGTACATAACCTACCCCATCAATTTTTTTTACCCCAAAGAGCTCAACTCGGTCAACCCCCACATTGTCGTACCCCGTCACTTTGATCACAATCTCACTAGAAGCAACAACTGCGGATATGTCGTCACCCGCATCAGTGCCATTAATGGAGGGAGAAGCCAAGTTAATGACGGGAGGCAGCTCATCTTTACCCAGCGTAGCCATAATCGGATTACTACGAGCTATCTGCCCGGCTGTGTCAGTAACATCTGCAAAGATAGTCAATGGCTGTTCGGATTCAATAAGCGTCGGGGTATCGTAAATGAAAGCAAATGGAGCTTGGTGATCTGTCCCAACAATCTGCTCATTGATATAAAAATCGACATAATCAATACCCAGGTCGTCAGCTACATTTGCCCGCAGCTCAACAGGAACTCCCGAGGTAATATGAGCGCCCTCGGCAGGGTGGCTAATCGCTATAGTAGGCATCTGATCAGCCTTGACCGGCACTATGACTTGCTCAGAAAGGGACTCCCTCTGATGAAAATCTAGCGCTCGGCTCTGAAGCCTTAAAGACTGCCCTAACAGCTCCTCACTAACTTCAAAGCTAAAATCTAATGTGGTGACACCATATCCGAAAGCGCCCACTGCAACCTTTTCTACATTGCTATAGTGACGAGAAATAATCGTGTCACCATTTAGCAAAAGCTCGATATCAGTACCTAACGCAAGAGTGTCATCAGATACTTCTATTTCGATGGGCAGTATTTGCCCTACCGTCGCGATAGCTCCCGTAACTGGCGACTTAACACGAGTAACAGGAGGCGTGTTTTCTAAAATTCGCAAGAGTTTCGCTGGCGCATCCGATTCTCCGCCATTCTCTGCGTAAACTCGCGCAGAAACAGACACTGCTGTCTCGTGAGTAGAAATACTCGGCGCAAGGCTTTCGAACTGCCAGACCTCAAATAAGTCTTTTACATTCGGATCCCTCTCCTGTGGTCGCTCCTCCAATATAGGGTAGTAAGCTTCACCCACTTTCAACCCGTCAACGTAAAACTCCACACGATTTATACCACTACGGTAATTTTCAATTTCAGGTAAAGTTCCAAGAAAAGATGCCACCTGTAGTTTATACGGACTACTTTCCACCACCCTCAAACCATCCAAAGGATTCTCGAAGTTGTAGCGAGGTACCACTACGTTTCTTTCCTGAACAACAGTAACTTCTTGGGGCAATGTTTCAACTGTCTGACCAGCAGTATCAATGGCCACAGCTTGTAAGCTCAGTTGCCGACCTACCATTTCTTCTGATATGGGTAGATTTACTTGAAAAGGAGGCTCTGAACGTCGGCTAATCACAGCTCCATCGAGCCAGAATTCAACAGCCTTGACTGCAACATCGTCGTCTGCGACCACATTAAGTACAAGATTCTCTCCAGTCGCGACAGAGCTAGCCACATTCAACGCCACTTCTGGAGGGTGGTCTACCGCCGCGATAGGCACTAGGCCACTAATTGACGGATATAATGAGAGTGAAGCAGATAGAGGGATAGATGTCTGTGTAGGAATCGCAGCAGAGGCACTAACCACATTACCCGCAGCCAAAGACAACACGGACTCAGCACCCTCTGGCAGAATTAAACTCACCGAAAGAGAGTCATTCAAAGGTGCTTCACTTCCATCATCAAAAACCCCAATCAAAACTGGCAGAGCAATACTGCTGTTCAATCTCGGCAGAATGAATGGTGTGCTGCTACTAATACCTTCAGCTTTCAATTTCAGAAGCTGCTTAGAAAAATCAACTGTCACAGGCACATCTATCTGAGCTTGATCAGGAATACTGACACTAATAACCACTGGCTCTGATATTGCTCGCAGAGGATAAACCCGACCGTCATCTGTTACGTACACAGACGACGGATCTGAAGATGAATAAGTAATTCCATTGCCTCGTCCTGGCAATGGTGTCAACCCACGAAACTGGTAGTCCACCGAAGGGATTAGCTGAGAAGATTCTAGCAAGTTAGTAAATAACAGCTTGGACGGGGAAACAAATAGGCCATTGATCTGCTCATCAACATTCTCACCGGTAAAGGCAATTTGCGAAATCGAGTGCTTGTTCCCTGAAGCATCAACTACTGTAGCCTCAATCAATACCAAAGCATTATGAGCTATTTCCGCTGCGC
The DNA here is from genome assembly GCA_018066715.1 of Porticoccus sp. Lineage (GTDB taxonomy): Bacteria > Pseudomonadota > Gammaproteobacteria > Pseudomonadales > Porticoccaceae > Porticoccus. The sequence goes on from JAGPWA010000106.1 coordinate 2,197, forward strand.
TGAGAGGGGACTTCACCGGCAGCCGAAAAGAAAATACGGCCTGCTCATCAGACTCAGGATAAATACGAGAGTGTTTGGTTGTTGATGCGAAAGCAAGCTTCCTAGCCTCGCCAACAACACCAGAAGCCGCACGTAAATCTGAAGCTCGCAAACCAGTCACATTGAACTCTAAATGACTAATATCTGTATCGTCACTAGCGCTAACAGCCACCTGTAAGCTCTGCAAGCCATCAGATGAGTCAATGCTAACACTGCTAAATTCAAGTAGTGGCCCTATATCCTCAACAATAAAAAGCTCACCATACCTATAAGGTTCAGAGCTTAGAAATTCAAGATCAACAATGGGAGAAAAACGTTCCGCTCCACTAACAGAAAATGCCAGCTCGCAAGCGTAAGGGGACTGTAATGATGAAGTTGTTTCAATTGGAGAATATTCAATTAAAGAAGAAAAACTACCAACATGAAGGCTTTTTAAGTCTCGACAATCATCAATATGTCCAACATAAAAAGCTTCGTTAGAAAATGCTGACAACGGACGTTCTGAGCGTATATCAACGCCAGCATTAACCACCCCGGCACAAGCTATGGCCACGGAAAAAACATATAACTGTATTTTATTAATTCGCCGCCACACAGACAACCCTGTCTCCCTACGTACTGCTAAACATCCATATAAATCTGAGCGACGTTCACTACAAAAAGAAGAGAACTCGTCTTATAGAACCCACCTAGTTTTATTGCCAACCAGCTAAATTCGAAATCGCAGACTACGTGGTGGAATTTAAAAGGTCAACAATCTTTATGTAAAACGTGGGAAATCAACCAGTCAACAAGTATAAGGTTATCATTATTGCGTTATCAAATGACCTCTTTTACCCAATGACACATGAAGTTCCAGCAACACATTCACCAGTAAATAGCTTTTTATCATCCGATAATTTCCTGCGAGCACTATTGAATATTCCACTACTACATAAAAAGTGGTTACTCCTCTAGGTGCAATCCCAGCCTGATTTCCACGGAGGAGAAAAAAGCAAACGATATAGACAATAGCCTTGCCTAGAATCTTCGTACCCATAGCGGCAACAGGTGGTTTGGTTAAATGACGCTAATTTTTTCACGCTAACCTATTAGCGTTCTACGCTTGCTCAATAATCAGTATTGCATCCATTTCGACGGATAAAACCGGTAAGCCGGGAATAGTAAATGTGCAATCTGCTAACAAGAAGCTACCAAAAACGCTAGAACCTGTGCCTACGAATTGTTGTTTGACCCTATTCCAGATGCGGTGACAACAATGTTCCCCACCAACTTTTAATACATCATTATGCACATAAGAATTACGTAATGAGGCAAGCTATGGTGGCATTAATAATAGCTTTGTGAGAAAAAAGACTTCCTTAATCCGCCAGGTAATATTTTATCCGTTGCACATCTCCTAAGGGTTTATTCTGGCCCAATTGTAGTGGTCAAGTAATATTGGCCGCATTATTAGAGGAATCCGAGAAGAACTCCTCAGTTTTATTGGGTGGACTCTCGCCCCATTGATCGCGCCACAAAATATTTGATGCTCGCAGTCGGCACCTAATCGCCATTAAAACCTTGTACAGACATGAGGAGGAAAATAATTTACGATTAGCTGTATATGAAATTATTTAGGTCGGCAATAGCGATCCTATTGTATGTATCAACTTCATCATGTCTTGAATAAAAACTGTACCCCGCTTTGGATTATGTATGAGCAACTATAAAAACATACATTTTACTTATGTTTTCATCCTGTTGATTACTACCTATCTTTTGCCTAAAGCCGTGAATGCTTTAGATGTAGAACCTGGTCTCTGGGGTCACATCCCTGTTGATACACATTTCTTTGGTATGGCATATGTGAATACGGATGCAGACATCTCTTTGGATCCAACCCTCGAGCTCGAAGATGTTGTGCTAGATCTAGAAACCTGGCTGATGAAATATATCTATAGCTTTGAGAGTTTTGGAAAAACCTCTCGTATTGATGTTACTCAGGCCTATCAAGAGGGGCATTGGAAAGGATTGTTACAGGGTGCCCCTGCTGAGACCTCACGCTACGGAGCATCTGATACGTGGATACGTTATGCAATCAACCTCTACGGTGGTCCCCCACTACAATCAGGTGATTATGTGGCGTACAGGAGACGCCAAGATACGGAAACAATTATTGGCGCAGCTTTAGCCGTTAGACTGCCAACGGGTGATTACGATAAAGACCTATTAATTAATCTAGGGGGGAACCGTTTTGTGATTCGTCCACAACTGGGCATTGAGCATAACCGTGGGCCATGGACATTTGAGGTCACATCAGAGATAGCCTTTTATACGGAAAACAATGAGTTTTTTAATGGCAATCGCTTAGAGCAAGACCCATTATTTAAGATTGCCACAAGTGCTGAATACACGTTTCGACCTGGGTTTCGTGCAAATATTAGCTATGGATACGACTATGGCGGTGAAGCAACCGTTAACGATGTGGAAAAAGACAATCGCCAGCAGAATGAAGCTTGGGCAATGAGTATCGCCTACCCCTTAAGCCCTACAGCCGGTGTTAAATTAGCTTGGATTCAAACCAAAACCAAAGAATCAACGGGATTGGATTCTGAGTCTTTAGCGATTGGTTTTGTGATTAGCTTTTAAGTGTCATGCCGAGCCTTTGGATCATAACTCGAGGTCTTTTTGAACAGTGATCGCCATATGGTTTTACTATCACAGCGGTAATATTTTACTTTTGCTTCGAAGGCTGCCTGGTGACAGCGTTTATGGGTCATGAAGCCTGTTTCCTGCACAGTAAAATCTTCGCTGAACAAATCCGTTTTAACCTGTAAATCGTAGGTTGGGTAAAACAAGGATAAACCAGCTAATGTCAGGATAATAACTACCGCTTTCATACATTCCTCCTTCTCAGCACCATTTTAGGTGGCACAGTATATAGTGGGTATCTGGGGATAGCGTTCTAAGAATTCAATTTTAACGTATTTAAACCCCGAGCTTTAGTCTTTCATCTCTTAACCAGAGCCAGACGATGAGCATAGCAACAAAGCTGGCTAGGGCGCCAAAGTTGAAGGCCAACACAGGCTGAATATCCCAGATTAGACCGCCAAAGTACGACCCCAGGGCTCCTCCTGCTCCAAAACAAAAGGCACTATAGAGAGCTTGGCCTTTTCCTTGATTCGCTGGTTCAAATAAGCGACGAATACAATCTATCGCTGCCGCATGAAATGCGCCAAAGGTAAAGGCATGGAAGCATTGCGCTATCACCAGAAGCAGTAGTTGGTCTGTGCAATAACCAATCAATAGCCAGCGCAAGGTCGCAAGAGCCAAACAACTGAGCATGATGGCTCTAACACTGAATCGAATCAGCAATCGATGCATCAGAATAAAAAGACAGACCTCGGCAACGACACCCACTGACCATAGGGTACCAATACCGCTTCGGCTGTAGCCGAAAGACTCCATGTAAATGCTAAAAAAACTGTAGTAGATACCATGGGATACCTGCATCAGCATGCCTGCAAGTAAAAAGGCAATGACAACGGGTTTCTTTAGGACGGTAGTAAACTGTTGAGAGGCTTTTTCATGTCGTTGAAGTTGTGGATTTGGCACAAATAAACTGCTGAGAAAGATACCTGCCAACAGCAGTAGGCCAATAACTGGCAATGTTTTAATATCATGAGTATCGAACCAAAAGCCGCTTCCCAGAACAAATATAATAAAACCGACGGATCCCCATAAGCGAATTCGACTGTAGGTTTCAGGTCGTTGGTGTAAGAAGCTGATGGTGATAACTTCATGCTGTGGAAGTATCGCGTTCCAGAAAAAACTGTAGCCCGCTAGCACTAACGCTATAGACCAAAATTGTTGATCGATGAATATGCCAATAAAACAGAGGAATGAAAGTAAAGCCCCAACACGGATGATGAGTAGCCTTTTACCCGTGTAGTCGGCAAGCCACCCCCAAAGGTTTGGGGCAATGATTTTAGTGGCCATGGGAATGGCTAGTAGAAGGCCGATATCAGCTGATGAAAACCCCTGAGATTTTAGATACAGGGACCAATAGGGGTAAAGTGCCCCAAGCAAACCAAAAAAACAAAAATAGAAGGCAGACAGGCGCCAGTAAGGTACTGTCAATGGGGCCTTCCCTTCCATAAGTCGTTAACTGGTTTTTGGCTGTGTATTCAGCACCGGACTGACATTGACGTCAGCATTCTGGGCTCTGTCCCGTAAGAAATGATCCATCAAGGTAATGGCCAGCATAGCCTCGGCAATAGGTGTAGCACGAATGCCTACACAGGGGTCGTGGCGACCCTTGGTGATCACCTCAATAGGGTTTCCGTGTACATCCACAGAGTTCCCGGGAATGCGGAGACTGCTCGTTGGCTTTAACGCTATGTGGGCAACGATGGTTTGACCGGATGAAATACCGCCAAGAACGCCACCGGCATTATTTGAGAGAAAACCCTCGGGGGTAATTTCATCTCGGTGTTCAGTGCCAGTTTGGGCAACAGAGTCAAACCCGGCACCAATTTCCACACCCTTCACCGCATTAATACTCATCAACGAATGTGCAATTTCAGCATCGAGTCGGTCAAAAACCGGTTCACCTAGCCCCGCAGGGACATTAGTGGCTGTGACAGTAATTCGAGCACCAATGGAGTTTCCGTCCTTTTGCAATTTCTGCATAAAGGCCTCCATTTCTGGCACCTTGTCAGGGTCTGGACAGAAAAAGGGGTTGTTCTCTACCTCTTCCAGTAGCACCTTCTCAGCCTTAATAGGACCCAGCTGTGAGAGATACCCTTTAACCTCAACACCCATGGCCTGCTCAAGGTATTTCTTGGCAATGGCACCTGCAGCTACTCGCATCGCCGTTTCACGGGCTGATGAGCGGCCACCACCACGATAATCACGAAAACCATATTTCATGTGGTAGGTGTAGTCAGCATGGGCGGGGCGGAACTGATCTTTGATGTTGGAATAATCCTTGGAGCGCTGATCCGTATTTTCGATAAGCAGTCCAATGGGTGTTCCCGTGGTTTTTCCTTCAAACACACCAGAGAGTATTTTGACCACATCGCCTTCCTTACGCTGGGTGGTATAACGAGACTGACCGGGCTTGCGGCGGTCTAAATCCTGTTGCATATCCTCTACAGACAATTCAAGTCCAGGGGGGCAACCATCAACAATACAGCCAAGTGCAGGCCCATGGCTTTCGCCAAAAGTGGTCACAGTAAATAGCTTGCCAATGGTGTTGCCGGACATAAACACTTCCACATTCAAAATATTAGCGTTTTTCCTAAGGAGCCTGGTAAACGGAGCCAAGCACTATAGGGCGCGAGAGTAGATATTATACGATGATTATTCTGATGTCGTTACGATGAAATAAATTCTTCTCGATGTGTAGAAAGTTGCTCCGCTGTAATCAAGAAAACACCGTGCCCTCCCCGCTCAAACTCCAACCACATAAAAGGCACTTGTGGGAACATCGTTTCGAGGGCCACCCATGAATTACCGACTTCTACGATCAGTACACCCTGCTCATTTAAATGTTCACCCGCTTCAAGTAATAACTGGCGGGTAAAATCAAGCCCGTCATCTCCAGACGCCAAACCTATTTCAGGTTCATGGTGGTATTCATTGGGCATGGATGCCAAATCACTTGCATCTACATAGGGCGGGTTCGAGACAATCAAGTCGAACCGTTGTGACCCAAGCCCAGCAAATAAATCTGAATGTACCGTACTGGCTCGGTGGTTTAATTGGTGGAGGCTAATATTCTTATTCGCTACAGCCAGGGCATCAGTTGATATGTCACTCAGCGTGACATTGGCTTCAGGAAAGTAATGGGCGCAGGCAATACCGATACAACCACTGCCGGTACAGAGGTCAAGGATACTCATTGGAGGGGTAATCAGCCAAGGTTGAAATTGTGTCTCAATCAATTCGGCAATAGGTGATCTTGGCACCAATACACGCTGATCAATACTAAATTTAAACCCTGCAAACCAAGCTTCGCCCGTAAGGTATGCCGCAGGGAGCCGCTCATTTATACGCCGATCAAACAAGCGGGTAATAACAGCTGCTTCTTCGGGCGATACCGGGCGCTCTAATATGCCGCTGTCTGAATCCCCGGGTAGTGATAGTGCAAATAGAACCAAGGTCAGCGATTCGTCCCAAGCGTTGTCTGTTCCATGCCCAAAAAAGAGGCCGGCCTGATCGAATAAATCTGATCCTTTCTGGATATAACTACCAATGGTTACCGGGCTTTCTGGGGTGTTTAGCATAGCGCTCATTGTAGCTGTACCGTAGATAAATGGCTTTACGTTTATAGCAGGCTGACGTACGGTTATGCACTGATACTGTTAACCATTTTAAGAGACAAATATTGAAGACTTCTGATTGCTACACCCAAATTATTGAATCTACTGGCGAGGATATTTCCCGCCCTGGATTAGTGGATACACCAGAACGTGCTGCCAAAGCATTTGAGTTTCTTACTAATGGTTATCATCAGACATTAGATGACGTCATCAATGATGCACTGTTTCCTTCAGAGTCCAGCGAAATGGTCATTGTTAAAGACATTGAACTCTATTCGCTCTGTGAACATCACTTACTGCCTTTCATTGGCAAGTGCCATGTCGCCTATATTCCCAATGGTAAAGTACTTGGGTTATCCAAAATAGCGCGTATTGTCGATATGTTTGCTCGTCGCCTTCAAATTCAGGAAACGCTGGTATCCCAGGTTGCCAAGACCATTGAAGATGTAACCGGCGCACAAGGTGTTGCTGTGATTATTGAAGCAAAACATATGTGTATGATGATGCGTGGTGTTGAAAAGCAGAATTCAGTAATGAAGACCTCTGCTATGCTAGGTTCATTTAGAGATAATCAGGCAACTCGCAGTGAATTCCTCTCGCTGATCAATTGTTAGAAACAATCCACTTTCGTTCATCTGTAAGGAGAGTGGCTGAACGTACCTAGTTCTCGATGGCTAATGTATCAGGGGTGCGTTAACCACTTCATATCAGCACAGCCTCGGCCAAAAGTAATGGTCTCTAGGCAGGCAAGAGAGCTGGTGTTCATTGACCACCCTATTCCTGACTTATCCGTCAGGTATTCCAATATCTGACCAATCAATGGCTGATGGCTCAGAAGTAAGATTTGATCAGTATCGAGAGCATCAACACAGTGTTCCACTACATTGAGCTGCCCTTCGGAACGCAGGGCATCCTCAAACAGTAATTCTCCTTGATAGTTTAGTGTCTCAGTAAGGATTTTAAGTGTTTGTCTGGCTCTAAGGGTTGGACTGCAAAGAATCAGTTGTAGCTGAGATAACTCGTTAAGGTGTTGGTTAACCACATGGCGAGTATCTATTTCACCCTGAACCGATAATGAACGCTCGCCACAGGATGAATCAAAAGGCGCATCGCCGTGGCGCAACAGGTAAATAACCATAAAAGCAGTAAGGGGCCTTGCTACGTTGGTTTATGGTCATCTTGAGGGTTTTGTTCGTCCTCCGTATCAACAAACGCGGGAACATCATCTACATCTGCAGGTTCTTCTGTCGTTTCAGCTTCTACAAACTCGGCGTCAATAACGCCATCAGTCTGTAGTTCTTCCGTCAGGGGAGCGTCAACCTCAGGCCAGTCAGAAAACGGGAATGGCTTATCGTCGCTATTAAAGGTGAGGAATAAAAATGTCTGATAAACCCATTTCGAGGTCCCCTGCCCTAAATCACGCAGGTTATCATTGCCAGTGCCCGTCACTAGTACAAGAAGAAACTGTAAAATGGCAACTATCCAAATAACCATCCTAGCCACCACGGATAACAACCCAAATACCAACATATATAGTAGGCGGACCCAGGTTTCAATATTCAGTAAATTAGTTTTAGTTTGTTGTTCCATTATTTCCCCACCGTAAATTCAACATCGGTACTTTGTTCAGCCAACATGAGGCTACTAAGCACTTCATGAACGGGCCGGTTATTAAACATGGTTTCGTAAAGGGCGCTGGCCAGTGGCATATAGATACCCAACTGCTCAGCCTCTTCCTTGATAATTCGAGTGGTATTAATACCTTCAGCAACCTGCCCTACTTTTTCAGTGGCTTCATCAATAGAAAGACCTTCACCTAAAGCATAGCCCACCTGAAAATTACGGCTCAACGGTGAAGTACAAGTGACATACAAATCGCCCACGCCACTCAGCCCAAGAAACGTCATAGGGTTGGCGCCTAAGCTTGCGGCAAAACGACTCATTTCAGCAAGACTACGAGTAATAAGCACACTGACCGTATTTTGCCCCATCTTCATGGCCGCGGACATTCCAGCCGCAATGGCATAGATATTTTTGAGGGCACCGGCCAGTTCTACCCCAAAGCGGTCAGTGTTGGCATAGACTCTAAAGTATTGGGAACTAAGTAGCGCTTGCACCTCTTTACAGAGAGCTTCATCGGCACTGGCAATGACCGTCGCCGTAATGGCTTTTTGGGTGATTTCCTTGGCTAAATTTGGACCACTGATCACACCAACTCTAGCTTGAGGAAGCTCGTCTTCAAGAATTTCACTCATTAATTTAAAGGTGTGCGCTTCAATACCCTTGGCGGTACTAATCACTATGCTGCCAGGGGCGATATGAGTATTTGCCTCCTGAGCCAAGTGGCGGAAGGCTTTGCTGGGAACGGAAAAGAATACCGTCTGGCAGCCTTTCAGGCTCTCTGCCAAGTTGGATGAAAATTTAAGTGTAGGTTCAAGACGATAGCCGGGCAGGTATCGGGCATTCTCATGGGTTTGAGTACACTGCTCGGCATTTTCTTCGTCACGCATCCACAGCACAACATCATGGCCGTTTGCGGCAATCATATTTGCGATGGCAGTCCCAAAACTGCCTCCACCTAGTACTGCAATTTTATTTGGTGCTGCCATCACTGAGTTTCGATGTTGTCGGAGTGAAGATTATAGAGCTATTGATGCAGATGTGGCTACGACCTCTCCTCAAACAACAGCTGATTTAAGCGTTTAACGAACAGAGAAGGATTATCCAATTGTTCGCCAGCAGACAATACCGCTTGATCGTATAAAAGCTCGGCCAACTCACCAGATTTTTCATCGCCGGCCTCTTCACTGAGTTTTGCTACTAATGGGTGATTAATATTCACCTCTAGTATTGGCTTGTCTTCAGGAACAGGCTGCCCTGCTGCTTCCATCATCTTACGCATCTGAGGGCTTAGAGCATGCTCAGCATAGACCAGGCAAGCAGGTGAGTCGGTCAATCGACGGGTAGCACGAACACTGTCCACTCGACCATTCAGGCTGGTTTTGATCTTGTCCATCACATCCGTCGATGACTCTGTCTTTGACTCGTCATCCTTATCCGGGCTGCCTACAATTGACTCGTCAAGCTCACCCTTGGTGATATCTTGAAACTGCTTCCCATCAAATTCATAGAGGTGAGAAATTGTCCATTCATCAAGGCGATCTGTAAGTAATAGGACTTCAACCCCTTGTTTTTGGAAAACCTCAAGATAAGTACTGTTACGAGCGGCCGTTAAACTATCGGCGACAAGGTAATAAATTTTATCCTGGCTATCTTTCATTCGAGAGATGTAGTCAGAGAAAGAGGCGGAAAGCACATCTCCTTCAGTTTTTGTGGAGGCATAACGGAACAGACCACCAATTTTTTCAGCGTTTGTAGAATCTTCTGCCGGGCCTTCTTTTAAGACGCCACCAAACTCCGTCCAAAACTTAGCGTAAACATCCGGTGTTTCCTTGGCCATTTTATCCAACATGTCCAGTACTCGCTTGACCAAAGCACCACGAATACTATCAACGGCGGGGCTTCCTTGAAGGATTTCACGAGACACATTGAGAGGCAAGTCGCTGGAATCTAACACGCCTTTTACAAAACGTAAGTACAGTGGTAAAAACTGTGAAGCATCATCCATGATAAACGTACGTTGGATGTACAGCTTTAGGCCTCGAGATACCTCACGGTTATGGAGGTCGAAAGGAGCATGACTGGGGATATAGAGCAGGCTGGTGTAGTCGAGCTTACCCTCAACACGATTGTGACTCCATGTTATGGGGTCTTCAAAGTCATGGGAAACATACTTGTAAAACTCTTTATATTCCTCGTCCTTAATGTCATTACGAGGGCGAGTCCAAAGTGCGGTAGCCGTATTGATAGCTTGGTATTCATCAGCAGCCGGTTCTGTGCCTTCCTCCTCACTCTGAGGAGCCAGTTTCTTGATCTCAATGGGAACAGCAATATGATCTGAATATTTTTTTATGGTGCTGCGAACTCGTAAGTCGTTTGCATACTCCTCTGCGTCTTCTTTCAGATGAAGAGTGACGGAGGTACCCCGATCAGACTTTTCAATATCTTCTATGGTGTATTCAGCTTCACCTTCACAGGTCCAGCGAACAGCTTTATCAGCAGCTAGTCCAGCCCTGCGGGTTTCCACAACCACCTTGTCAGCCACAATAAAGGCAGAATAGAAACCCACCCCAAACTGACCAATGAGCTGGGCATCTTTCTTTTGATCACCGCTTAACCCATTAAGAAATTGAGACGTACCCGATTTAGCGATAGTCCCCAAATGTTCAATGGCTTCCTCACGGGACATGCCAATACCATTGTCATGAATCGTGATAGTTCTCGCGTCAACATCTGCATCGATACGCACACGAAGATCTGGGGAGTCTTCATAGAGAGATGAATCGGCCAGCGCTTCAAAACGCAGTTTATCAACGGCATCAGAAGCATTTGAGATCAACTCTCTTAAAAAAATCTCTTTATTGCTGTAAAGCGAATGAATCATTAGATGCAGAAGCTGCTTTGCTTCTGTTTGAAAACCAAGGGTTTCAGCAGTCATCGGTATTTACTCTCCAATCTCTTATTTAAACTCTGCTAGGAAGGTGGGGTTGAATACATACATTTCAAGAGTGAATGAAAGAAACTTGGACGTTTAATTTGATAGATACATTTGTTTAGCCATATTTCAGCCATAAAAAAGGGCGGCCATAAGGCCGCCCTTTTAAAGAAGGTCCCTGCTTTACCAGCCAGTGATTTCTTTCAGTCCATTACCAATATCAGCCAGACTACGAACAGTTTTAACACCCGCATCTTCCAAGGCAGCAAACTTCTCGTCAGCTGTGCCCTTACCACCAGCAATAATGGCACCAGCATGGCCCATACGTTTACCGGCAGGCGCGGTAACACCAGCAATGTAGGAAACAACGGGCTTGGAGACATTATCCTTAATAAAGGCCGCTGCTTCTTCCTCAGCAGTACCGCCAATTTCACCAATCATGACAATAGCCTCAGTGGCAGGGTCATTCTCGAACATGGTAAGAATATCGATGAAGTTAGAACCGGGAATAGGATCACCACCAATACCTACACAAGTGGACTGACCAAAACCATAATCTGTGGTTTGTTTAACCGCTTCATAGGTCAGAGTACCTGAGCGAGAGACGATCCCCACTTTTCCTGGCAGGTGGATATGACCAGGCATAATACCAATTTTACATTCGCCGGGAGTAATAACACCTGGGCAATTTGGTCCAATTAGACGCACACCCAGCTCATCACATTTAGCTTTACACACAAGCATATCCAGCGTTGGAATGCCTTCGGTAATACAAACAATTAGCTGAATGCCCGAGTTAGCGGCCTCCAGAATAGAGTCTTTACAGAAAGGGGCTGGTACGTAGATAACAGAGGCTTCTGCGCCTGTTTCTGCTACAGCTTCAGCGACAGTATTGAATACGGGTAAACCAAGGTGGGTGGAACCACCTTTGCCTGGTGTGACACCACCAACCATTTTTGTGCCGTATTCTATGGCCTGCTCTGAGTGAAAAGTGCCCTGCCCGCCAGTAAAGCCCTGACAGATAACTTTAGTATCTTTGTTGATTAGGATAGCCATTACTTGTTGCCCTCCGCTGCTTTAACCACTTGCTGAGCACCGTCGGTCAGGCTGGTTGCTGCAATAATATTCAATCCACTCTCCGCGAGAAGTTTGGTACCAAGCTCAGCATTATTACCTTCGAGTCTTACGACTACAGGTACTCGAACACCCACTTCTTCAACAGCACCAATAACACCTTCGGCAATCAGGTCACAACGAACGATGCCACCAAAGATGTTAATAAAGACAGCTTCAACCTTTTCATCTGAAAGGATGATCTTAAATGCTTCAACAACACGCTCTTTAGTTGCACCACCACCTACATCGAGGAAGTTAGCAGGGTCACCACCATGAAGTTTAACGATGTCCATGGTACCCATGGCCAAGCCTGCGCCATTAACCATACAACCAATATTGCCATCTAATGCCACATAGTTGAGATCCCACTGAGCAGCGTGCGCTTCACGGGCATCATCCTGAGATGGATCGTGCATTTCACGCAGCTTGGGCTGACGGTACATTGCATTACCATCGATATTGATTTTGCCATCAAGGCAGTGGAGATCGCCGTCAGTGGTGATCACCAAGGGGTTGATTTCTAAAAGAGCCAAATCAAAGTCGTGGAACAACTTGGCCAGACCGAGGAACAGTTTGGTGAACTGCTTGATTTGCTTTGGATTTAAACCCAGCTTGAATGCCAGTTCACGTGCTTGGTATGGCTGTGCACCGGTCATAGGGTCAATGGTAGCTTTGAGAATTTTGTCTGGCGTTTCTTCGGCCACTTTCTCAATTTCTACGCCACCTTCCGTTGAGGCCATAAAGACTACTCGACGGGTGGATCGATCAATAACAGCACCTAGATAGAGCTCTTGATCGATATCACTGCAGGGTTCAACAAGAATCCTGCTGACGGGCTGACCAGCAGCATCTGTTTGGTATGTAACCAAACGAGTTCCAAGCCAATGGCGAGAAAATTCTTCGATTTCTGCCTTCGAGGTCACCAGCTTAACGCCACCAGCCTTACCGCGGCCACCTGCGTGGACTTGAGCTTTAACAACCCAGCGATCACCACCAATAACATCGGCAGCAGCAATTGCTTCTTGAACAGTTTCTGCAGCCACACCTTCTGACACCGGAAGGCCATATTCAGCAAAAAGCTGCTTGGCCTGATACTCATGTAGGTTCATAGTCGTTCCTGTTTGCTGAGTCTATTAGTAGAGATAAAAAACCGATCAGGCCAGCGATACCTGAAGAGATTCAGAAGCGCAACATGCTGTTTTTACGACTTGTTCCGCTTTTTACGATTTGGAATATGTATAGCGTGTCCATTCACTGCCAGAGCTGCTTCATGCACAGCTTCAGAGAGTGTTGGATGACCAAATACAGTCATACCGATATCTTCAGCAGTAGAACCAAACTCCATAGCAATGGCGACTTGCTGAACAAGATCCGCAGCACTGGGGCCAATAATGTGGCAGCCAAGAATACGATCTGTCTTGGCATCTGCAATCATTTTCACCATGCCGTCAGTTTCATTGGCTGCTAATGCCCGGCCACTGGCGATAAAGGGGAAAATACCTAGATTATAGGATTCACCAGCTTGCTTGAGTTGTTCTTCTGTTTTACCCACAGCGGCAATTTCTGGGTGGGTATAAATGACATTGGGAATAATGTCGTAATTCATTTGGGTTTTCTGGCCAGCAATACGTTCGGCGACCATGACACCTTCTTCAGAGCCTTTGTGAGCCAACATCGGCCCGCGAACCACATCACCTACAGCCCAGACACCAGGCGCATTTGTCGCGCACTGATCATTAACAAAAATAAACCCACGTTCGTCTAGGTTCACACCACAATCGGGTGCTAGCAATCCTTCAGTATGGGGACGCCGGCCAACACAGACGATCAGTTTATCAAAGGTTATTTGCTCTTCTTTACCATCACTATTTTGGTAAGTAACAACGACCTCTTTACCCTGTACTTCACTCGCCGTCACCCGACAGCTAAGACGTACATCCAAACCTTGCTTGGTAAAGATTTTCTTGGCTTCTTTTGAAATCTGACGATCCATCACTGCCAAGAAGTCATCCATTGCCTCAAGCAGCACAACATCACTTCCCAGTCGGTTCCAAACACTACCCAGTTCCAAACCGATCACGCCAGCGCCAATAACGCCAAGTCGCTTAGGTATTTCTGTCAGTTCAAGTGCACCGGTAGAATCGATAATGGTATCGCCATTGACGGGGGCGACAGGGATATCGATTGGCTGCGAGCCAGTGGCAATAATGACATTATCAGTAGCTAATATCTGCTTGTTACCGTCATGGTCGATATATTCAACCTGGCGGCCCGCTAGAATCTTGCCCGTACCAAACAACGAGGTGACACCATTACTTTTGAATAATCCCGCAATGCCATCGGTAAGCTGCTTAACAATCTTTCCTTTACGGCCGATCATTGCTGCTACATCAATATCGACATCACCGACGTTGATGCCATGATTGGCGAGGTCAGTTTTGGTTTCATGATATTTGTGAGAGCTATCAAGTAATGCTTTTGAGGGGATGCAGCCTACATTCAAGCAGGTGCCACCATTGACACCTTTGCCTTCTGCGTTTGTCCACTTCTCAATACAAGCCGTTTTTAAGCCAAGCTGTGCCGCACGAATAGCGGCAACATAGCCGGCAGGTCCGGCACCAATCACAATAACATCGTACTTATCAGGCATATTAAATTCCAGTAATATCAGTATATTAAGCGCTATATCTCAAGAAGAATCTTGGCTGGATTTTCAATCATTTCCTTGATGGCGACTAGGAAGCGTACAGCTTCTTTCCCATCAATGAGGCGATGATCATAGGATAATGCCAAATTCATCATAGGACGGATAACCACCTCGCCATTTTCCGCAATCGGGCGCTCCTGGATGGTATGCATGCCTAGAATAGCCGCTTGCGGGGGGTTTAAAATGGGCGTTGACAACAAAGAACCGAACACACCACCATTGGTAATAGTGAAAGTGCCTCCTGTCATCTCTTCAATAGTAAGTTTTCCATCACGTGCGCGACCACCAAACTCTGCGATGGTATTTTCAACCTCAGCAATGCTCATATTATCGGCATCACGTAAAACGGGCACCACTAAACCCTTGTCAGTAGACACTGCTACACCGACATCTTGATAACCGTGGTAAATAATATCATTGCCATCAATCGAGGCATTCACTGCGGGAAAGCGTTTAAGCGCTTCCGTGGCTGCGCGGACAAAGAAACCCATGAAACCGAGGCGAGTACCGTTATGAACTTTGGAGAACTCGTCTTTAAATGCAGTGCGAAGACGCATAATACGGTGCATATCCACTTCATTAAATGTTGTCAGCATAGCGGTTGATTGGGTGACCTGAAGTAAACGCTCCGCAATACGTACACGCATCCGCGTCATAGGAACACGTTTTTCGACACGATCGCCAACAGTAGAAACAATAGGCGCTACAGACGTTTGTACGGCTGGGGCTGCTTTAGCCACAGGAGCAGCCTGTGCCACCTGTGGTTGTTGCCACGCCACCACATCTTCCTTAGAGATCCTCCCACCCTTTCCAGTACCCGTGACTTGCTGGAGATCGATACCGCGCTCATCCGCAAGTTTACGCGCAGCTGGGCTGGCGA
>JAGPWA010000120.1 GCA_018066715.1 Porticoccus sp.
CTGGGCCCTGTGGTTTGCCGCAGGGGGTGTACCAGATACTAAAAACCTGCTGATTTTTATACCCGGTGTTATCTTGATGCGCGCTGCCGGTTGTGTGATTAATGACTTTGCTGATCGCAAGGTGGATGGCCATGTGGAGCGAACAAAAAATCGCCCCCTGGCTAGCGGGAGCGTCACGGCCAAAGAAGCACTACTGCTGTTTACCCTGTTATGTCTCGCCGCGTTTGGCTTGGTGCTGCTCACCAATCCATTCACTATCAAACTCGCATTTGTAGGTGTAGCACTGGCTGTCTGTTACCCCTTTATGAAACGCTACACTCACCTGCCTCAGCTGGTGCTCGGTGCTGCCTTTGCCTGGAGTATTCCCATGGCATTTACAGCTCAAACCAACCGGCTACCCAAAGAGGTTTGGGCGCTCTATGCGGCCGTCATACTCTGGACCGTAGCCTACGATACTTTTTATGCGATGGTTGATCGTGACGATGATTTGAAAATTGGGATCAAATCCACTGCCATTTTGTTTGGCGATATGGATATCCCAATTACTGCCACCTTACAAATACTCGTTCTTGTTGCACTTGCCATGACAGGAATGAATTTTGGTCGAGGCCTATGGTTCTTCGTTTCTTTGCTGGCAGCTGGCCTACTGTTCCTTTACCAACAATTTCTGATTCGCCACCGTGATCGAGACAAGTGCTTTAAGGCCTTTCTCAACAATCATTATGTGGGTACGGTGATATTTATTGGCTTGGCACTCGACTACTTATAAGCTCTCTTCAGCTTGCTGCTGATTAGGAAATCTATCATATGCCCGGTATTGTCATCTGTTTGTCACAACAACGTCATGTAATAGGCTTGTCATATGATATTTTGGTAACAGGAACATGAGCAAAAAAACCATACTGGTCGTAGATGATGAACCCGCCATCCGCGATATGATCAACACCGCGCTTGATATGGCTGGTTTTGACTGCCTACAGGCAGAGAATGCCCAGCAAGCCCATGCCATGATCATTGATGAACACCCTGATCTGGTTTTGCTGGACTGGATGATGCCCGGAACCAGCGGCATCGAATTGATCCGCCGGCTTCAACGGGATGAGCTGACCAACAATATTCCCGTCATCATGCTCACCGCCAAAGCCGCCGAAGACAATATGGTTCAAGGGCTGGAAGTAGGGGCCGATGACTACATCACCAAGCCATTTTCACCTCGAGCACTGATTGCCCGCATCAATGCCTTGCTGCGACGTACTGAAGCAGAACTCCCAGAAGAACCCATTGAAGTGGATCAATTGCGATTTGACCCCATCAGCCACCGGGTAACCATTGCTGACCAACCTGTAACGATGGGGCCTACCGAATTCCGGCTTCTGAGCTTTTTCCTCACCCACCAGGAACGTGTTTATTCCCGAGATCAAATACTCGACCATGTCTGGGGTGGCAACGTTTACATGGATGAACGTACGGTGGATGTACATATACGCCGCCTGCGTAAAGCAATATCACTTGAAGGGCACGACCGCTTCATTCAGACTGTGCGGGGCGCGGGTTACCGCTTCTCCACCAAGGTCGTTGAAGAATAGGAATCAGCCACTTGCATCGAGGGCTTCAAGCAGAAATACAGCGGATCGTATTACTCACTCTATTTCTGCTTATTTTCGGGTTTATGAATGGCTACCTGCTTCTCACCTTGCTGGTGGGTGGTGGCCTCTACATGCTATGGACCTTCTCTCACATCTCAAAACTGTATGACTGGCTCGATCGCGGCTGCAGCGGGCTACCGCCTGAAGCCGGTGGCGTTTGGGGCGATATGGGCGACTCCCTTTATCGCATGCAAAAGCGAAACGAACGAGCCAAACAAAGCCGTAGAAGCTTATCAGACCGGGTTCGCAACATCACGGGAGCCCTGGCAGATGGCATACTCACGCTTTCAGCCGATAGAGTACTCGAATGGTGGAATCCGGCTGCCGAGCAGTTATTAGGGCTAAAAAAGAGCGATCGCGGGCAGTCAATTATCAATCTGGTGCGTGACCCCCGGTTTGTCGCCTTTATTCAAAACCAGACACTGAATTCTCCCCTAGAGTTAACATCTCCGGAAGACCCCACTAAAACCCTATTATTCACTGCCGCCGAATTTGGTGATGGTGATGTGATACTTGTGGCACAAGACATCACCCGGTTGCGCAACCTAGAACAAATGCGCCAAGATTTTGTGGCCAATATATCCCATGAACTGCGTACCCCTCTGACCGTCTTGTCTGGCTACACCGAAACCCTTCAAGACTCTCTGCAAAACGGAGACAACGATCTTCCGAGTCACTGGAAAAAAGCGCTTGATCAAATGCAGCAGCAAACCGATCGAATGAATGCACTGGCCAATGATTTGGTTATGCTCTCACAGCTGGAATCTACCCGAGAGCCCGCACCCAGCGAACCCATACAAATAGCACCTTTATTGCAACAAATAAGCGAGGATGCCCGCATAATCGCTGCCGATAACTACAAGGTGGAATTGGAGTGCGCCGAAGCGATGGTGCTAAATGGCGACATGAAAGAACTCTATAGCGCCTTCTCCAATCTGGTCTTCAATGCCATCAAGCACAACCCAGCTGGAACTACCGTCCAGATTAAGAGCTACGCAACCGATAGCGCCAACTTTATCGAAGTGTCTGATGACGGCAACGGTATCGACCCCAAACATATCTCCCGCCTTACTGAGCGTTTTTACCGGGTGGATCAAAGCCGTGCTTCAAGCACCGGGGGCACCGGCTTGGGGCTCGCCATCGTCAAGCACGTACTGATGCATCATGGTGGTACCTTGAGTATCACCACCACCCTGAGTAAAGGTAGCTGCTTTAGTTGCCGCTTCCCCATACTCAAACCATAATTAGTATGGCCCACATTGAAAAAACCCTACGGATTCCACACCGGATTCCCTAAAGAAAAGACATGACCATCGAAACCCGGATACTTCAGTCCATTGACGATTGCGCCTCGACACAATGGGATGGGTTGTTTGCAGATGACTATCCCTTCCTACAGCACCGCTTTTTATCGCTGCTAGAATCCTCAGGCAGTGTCTGTGCTAAAACGGGCTGGGAACCAAGGCATTTATTGCTGGAGCAGGACGGCAAACCGATTGCCGCTTTACCGCTCTATCTAAAAAATCACTCCTGGGGTGAATATGTATTTGACTGGTCCTGGGCTGATGCCTACCAACACAATGGCTTCGACTATTACCCCAAATTATTAAGTGCTGTGCCTTTTACCCCGGCGACAGGCCCTCGATTAGGGCTGGCATCAGGCATAGAGCCATCGAATGTACTGCCAAGCCTGTTCAACACCATTCAGGAGATGGCCGAACACAACAACCTGTCCAGTTGGCACTTATTGTTTCCGAACCAACTGTTCCCAGACCAACAGCTCACCACCTTGAAAGGGGCGGGTGTGATGCAGCGTACCGGGGTTCAATATCACTGGATCAATGCTGATTACACCACGTTCAGTGATTTTACCGACACGTTCTCCTCAAGAAAACGTAAGAACCTGAACCGAGAACGTCGTTCCGTTGCTCAGCAACAGCTAAATATTCAGCGTCTGACGGGTGAAAACATCACCCCGGACTGGTGGGAATTCTTCTATCTGATGTATCAGCGGACCTATTTGAAGCGCAATGGTACCGGCGGGTATCTCACCGAAGCCTTCTTCCAACAACTAGGGCAAGTGATGGGCGACCAGTTGATGATGGCTGTCGCTCAAGATGAGGATGGTCACAAAATTGCTGCCGCTCTATTTTTTTACGATAGCAAAACTCTTTATGGCCGCTATTGGGGATGTATTAGAGAATGTGATTCCCTGCACTTCGAGCTCTGCTATTACCAAGGCATTGAATTTGCCATTGAGCACGGGCTGTCACGCTTTGATGCCGGAGCCCAAGGCGAACACAAAATCAAGCGAGGCTTTGAACCGGTGGAAACCCGCTCATTCCACTGGATCAAACACCCAGAGTTTTCAGCGGCTATACGTCGTTTTCTGACCCACGAAAGACAACATATAGGACGCTATATAACCGAGGCAACACAACAATTGCCATACAAGTCCGATAAGCAGTAATTTATACTGCTATCCTGCAAAAAATGACCACAAAGGATACCCCTCATGAAAACACTCAGATTTCTTCCCACTCTCAAGTTAGTGGCACTAGTACTCATTGCCCAACTCATCTTTTCTGCATCAGCTCAAGCTGACAGCAAGGTGGAAATCGATCTGTATGTAGAGGAGGCCTTAAAACAGTTTCAGAAAGAAACAACGGCCGGAGCACAACTTGCCGCACAAGCGAAAGGCATGCTGGTCTTCCCCAAAGTTTACAAGGCTGGCATTGGTATTGGTGGTGAATATGGCGAGGGCGTCCTACAAGTGGGCGGCTCCACCGTCGGCTATTACAATACAGCCG
The DNA here is from genome assembly GCA_018066715.1 of Porticoccus sp. Taxonomy (GTDB): domain Bacteria; phylum Pseudomonadota; class Gammaproteobacteria; order Pseudomonadales; family Porticoccaceae; genus Porticoccus. The sequence goes on from JAGPWA010000120.1 coordinate 4,457, forward strand.
CAGCCTCATTTGGCTTCCAGCTAGGTGCTCAGATTAAGTCACAAATTATTTTATTTATGACTGATGCCGCTCTTCAGAAATTTCGAAACAGCGAAGGCTGGGAAGCTGGTGTTGACGGCAGCGTTGCCATTGCGACCATTGGCGCCGGCGGACAAATCGACACCAATACCATTCAACAACCTATGATCGGATTTATTTTTTCCAACAAAGGACTGATGTTCAATCTGAGCCTTGAAGGGTCAAAGATCACACCCATCGTTCGTTAGGGTTTGATCATTGGTTTCTGGGTGGATCCAAAGTCTGGTGTATCTAAAATAAAGCGCAGTGGAATGCAGGGTTGTTCTCTGACCTTGCTAATGCACGAACTAAGTACAGTCGCGCTCCATGGGCATCCGTAAGCCACAGGCTACTTGATAGTTTACAAAGTCAGTTTTTTCTATACTGAACCCATGGCTTTCAAAGTATTTCACCTGATCCGGGGATGCTGCTGACAGGGTAATTTTTGATATTTTATTTTCTTTACAGTACATCAAAACATTATCCAAAAGAGTAGAAAATAACCCCAAGCTACGATATCTATGAAATAAATAGCATCGCTCATCTTCACTGACTGGCTCATAGGGGTTGCTAAATTCAACGCCCGATATATGTATATTATTAGGGTACGTACGAGCTAATAATAGTTTTCCACAAACACTTCTTTCCAGCGTGTCATCCGCAACACTTGCTTGCACAAGCACAATGTCTTGAATAACCTTTTGCTTGATTAACTTTTCTACCTGCCGGTACAAGAATGGATCATCTTCATCAAAATACGAGCATAGCTTTTTGGACTTTATCTTGGTGACGGCCACCATATAATGTATCCATGCGTTTTCACCTATCTGGCGCAAACACTCGGGTTCTTGTTTGGCTATGTCAGAAATATTGGCCATGCCATAAAATTTTATATCGACACCACAATCAAATTTGCTTCTTACATCTTCAACTGGATATATTTTTTGAAGGTTCATCTATTATCCGGTTCTATCATATGTCACAACCATCGCCGAACTTTCTCGCAGTAATCAAAGTAGTCAATACCAAACTTTGAACCCATTTGCTGTTCTTCAGGAATAATTTGAAGTTTAGTAACCAACCAGATAAATAGTGGCAACCCCACACTGGCATAAAGACTGTATAGGTGGATATTCCAGGCAATGAGTATCACCAACAAACCCAAGTATATCGGATTTCGAGAATAGCTAAATATCCCCACAGTGACTAATTTACTTGCCCGGCTTGGGTCTCGAGGGTCAATGGTTGTTCCCATTTTGTAGAGGGTAACAACCCCCACAACGACAACCGTCATTCCAGCAGCAAGAATGATTATTAAGAACAATCCCTGCCAAGTTGAGTAGGTCTCCCCAGTATCCAGAAAACGAGCGGCCAACCACATCACTAGCGCCACAACTAACATCTGCACTAATGGCGGTACTTTTAATGTGAGTAGTTCAACGTTTAATCTTTTTTCCATACCAGTAACCTATTGTTCGCCGGCATGGGGTTATCCTCAACCAGCGTCAATCCTATATTTTCTGCCAGACAGTTTACCGCCTCGAAATCACGAATTCCCTGATGCGGCACTTGCTGCTTCAACCATAGGTCAAATCGGGCATTGCTGTCACTGGTGAACTGGCCGTTATAGTTAAAGGGCCCATAGATGGCCACTAGGGCATCAGGTGCCAGTATCGAGTCTAGGCCAGCAAACAAATTCACCACCGATTCCCAAGCCATGATATGGCAAGTATTGGCGGTAAAAATTGCGTCTACGGTGCTCACAGGCCAGGGGGGATGATCGGCATTGAGAGGAATAGGTCGAAGGATGTTTTCCGCAGGGCAGTCATCTATCCAGGCATTAATCCCCGGATGATTGGCCTCAAGGTCAGCCGTCTGCCATATCAAGCGGGGCAACCGGGGTGCGCAATAAACAGCGTGCTGCCCAGTGCCACTACCAATTTCCAATAGCTGCTTGCGGTCAGCAAACACCCGGAGCAATACCTCCAGAATGGGTTGCTGATTATTCTCAGAAGCTTGAGAAAAAGGTTTTTTTTGCATTATTAATGGTTCCAACTATTCTGCACCCTCACGGGTAAACACCCATTCTCGGGCAGATGACATCGCGGGCTGATAGGCATAACCCGCCACATCAAATTGTTTTATTTTCTCGGGATCTTCAATCTGGTTCTCGATGATATAGCGGCTCATTAAACCCCGAGCTTTTTTGGCATAGAAACTGATGATTTTATATTTGTCATTTTTCCAATCCTTGAATACCGGGGTAATAACATCTGCATTGAGCTTACCCGGTTTAACGGATTTAAAGTATTCGTTTGAGGCCAGGTTGATCAGCAGGTCGGCGTTCTGTTTTTTACTTCCCTGTTTTTTACTTCCCTGGTCTTTGATCGCCCGATTTAAACCGTCGGTAATTTTATCACCCCAGAACTCGTACAAATTCACACCCCGGCTGTTCGCAAATTTGGTCCCCATTTCTAGCCGGTAGGGCTGCATTAAATCCAGCGGTCGCAATAATCCGTAGAGGCCCGATAAAATTCTCAGGTGGTTTTGTGCCCACTGTAATTGGTCTTCCGACAGGCTCTCTGCACCCAACCCGGTATACACATCACCCTTGAAAGCGAGCAACGACTGTTTAGCATTGTTGGGTGTAAAGTCTTGCTGCCAGTTGAGAAACCGGCCAAAGTTAAGATCCCCAAGCTTTGCACTGATTCCCATCAAACTAGAAACTTCCGGCGGCGACAGTGATCTTAGCTGTGTAATCAGCTCAGCTGATTCTTCCAAGTAATCGGGTAGGGTATGACTAGCCGTAGTAGCGGGGGTTTCATAGTCCAGTGTTTTCGCGGGAGAAATTACGATTAACATAAGTCATCCAATCGGGGGTTAAACCGTTTACACCAACAGATCGATCATTATACTCATTCGCCACAACCAGCCAGAAGGAATTTGCAATGTACCGGGCTCTTAAGCTTTTTCTCACCGTGACCACTCTGTCAGCTACTCTCGTCGGATGCTCGGTAAACCCGGTAACCGGTGAAACAGAGTTTTCTCTGATGTCTGCTCAGCAAGAAGTTGCTCTGGGCTCCAGTAATTACGGTCCCTCGCAGCAATCTCAGGGAGGCCGCTACTACATCGATCCAGACCTACAGATTTATGTCCAAGAGGTGGGCAAAAAGCTTGCCGCTGTGAGCGATCGGCCTGGTCTCCCCTATGAGTTCGTTGTCCTTAATAACTCCACCCCCAATGCCTGGGCACTGCCGGGTGGTAAGATTGCCGTTAACCGCGGGCTGTTACTTCACCTGGGAGATGAGGCCGAACTTGCCTCGGTACTGGGCCATGAAATAGTCCACGCCGCAGCTCGCCACGGCGCCGCACAAATGACACGGGGTACGTTCATCGACCTTGGCACCACCGCCCTGGGTGCGATTGGTGGAAGTTATGGCCTAGGTGAAACCGGCGCTCAGATGGCACAAATGGGCGCCTCCGCCTGGATGGCCAAATATGGAAGAGGTGATGAACTGGAAGCCGATGCTTACGGTATGGATTACCTCGCCAAAGCCGGTTACGACCCCTACGGCGCGGTTAGAGTACAGCAAGCGTTTGTGAAATTGAGCGAAGGTCGCCAGCAAGATTTTATCAGTGGTATGTTTGCCAGCCACCCACCCTCTCGGGCACGTGTTGAGGCCAACCGAACTAAAGCCGCCACCCTACCAAAGGGTGCCACTAATCGAATGCGCTACCACCAAAAAATAGCCCAATTGAAGCGTGATAGGCCGGCCTATGAAGCTGAGGAGGCCGCTATCAAGGCGCTGAATGCAAAAGATTCCGCAACGGCACTGGCACAGCTCGACAAAGCCATCAAAATTCAGCCCAACGAAAGCTCTTTTTGGGAGTTGCGTGGGCACGCATGGGAGATGAAGAAAAACTCCACCAATGCAGAAAAAGCCTTCACCACAGCCATTCGTAAAAACCCGGACTTATTTAGCGCCTACCTGTATCGTGGCTTGGTTCGCTTTGACCAAAACAACAAATCTGGCGCGAAAGCAGACCTGCAAAAAAGTTATCAATTACTTCCCACCCCGCCAGCCAGCTACTATCTCGGTGAAATCGCTCTGGACAGTGGTGACAAACAAACCGCTGTACGCTATTTCCAAACTGCCGCTCAAGGTAACGATGAGCTGGCCAAGAAAGCCCAAAGCCGTCTGGCTGTCTTGGAGCTTTCCACATCACCCCATAAATATATCCTCAGCCAAGTGTATGTGGGCGATGACGGCTACCTGAGAATCGTGGTTCAAAACAACAGCCCCGTGACAGTAACGTCCGTTAAGGTACAACTCGCTGAAATGGCCAATGCCTATATGGTCGAAAGCAGCACCAATCTGGACGGCCCAAAACAACTGAAGTCGGGACAGAAAACCACCATCAAAACCCGCATAGGACCATTCAACGAGTCGGCTGAAGCTCCCAGGTTTCGCGCTAAAGTGGTGAGTGTTCAGGTGCCAGAGTAATCCATCGGTCGCAATAGCCCCTCAAGGCATTAGCCGTTCCGTCAAAAACTGCATAAAAGTACGGACTCTGGCATTACTTCGCAAATCAGGATGGGTAAGTAACCATATACCGGATTCGAAACGTCGCTCCGTGGGGCCCAATTCCTGCAAACCTTCAGCCACATCGGCTGGCAGCAACGCCAGGCCTATGCCAGACCGAGCCAATGCCGCCATCCCCATCAAGGTATTGGCCCGGGCTGAAATATTTAATTTATCTACATGTTTTTCCAACCATTGCATGGGCTTGAGTCGCAACAGGTTACGCTCGGCACCTAGCAATGGATAGCTAGCAAGTTGCTTGATACCAAAGCGGCCAATGGGGCCAGAAAAAAACTGTGGGCTCCCGTAGAGATTCCAGGGCATGGACCACAATTTTCGGCCCACCAGGTGTTCTGGCGGATTAGAGGTGACTCGCAGAGCGATATCCGCTTCTAGTCTGGTCAGATTGAGATCATCACTGCTCGCCAATAACTGGATTTCAATACCGGGGTACAAGGCACTGAACTCAGCAATCAACGGCGGGAGATAGTAGTAGGCAAAGCCATCTGGCGCCGTAATCCGTATGGTCCCCTCCAGAGCTTGATCGCCCCCCACAATGAGGCGGTCAACCTCGTCTATAGCACTAGCAACCTGACCGGTACGGCCTAGTAGTGCCTCTCCAGCGCCGGTAAGAATGTAGCGAGCATCTCGCCGCTCAAATAACCGAACTCCCAGCTTTTCCTCGAGACCCTTGACCCGACGAAACACCGTGGAGTGATTGACCCCCAGCTTCTTACAGGCACCATTCAAGCTACCCGCCTCAGCTACCGCCTGGAAATATCGCAGATCATCCCAATTATCCATGAGCAGGAATCTCAACGTGTGCTTGCATTATTGCAAAGATGGCTTTCATTTATTGCTGATTCTTTTTCTAAATTGCAAAGATCATACTACCAGACATCAAATCAATCCATTGGAGATCGCACCATGAATAATCGCTCAGATCACGGAACCGCCTTACTTCGCATTAGTCTTGGGATCATTTTTATTGCCCACAGCCTTTACCTGAAACTGATGGTATTCACGCTGCCTGGCACCGTAGGGTTTTTTGAAAGCCTGGGACTGCCTGCCATTTTGGCCTATATCACCTTTGCCGCAGAAGCCATTGGCGGCATTGCACTGTTAGTAGGGTTTCACGCCCGCTGGGCCGCATTGGCCCTGATTCCAATTGCGTTGGGTGCCACATGGGCGCACAGCGGTGCCGGGTGGGTCTTCAGCAGTACAGGCGGCGGCTGGGAATACCCACTGTTTTTAGCAATAGCCTCTGCCACAGTGGCACTTCAGGGTAATGGCAGCTTTGCCTTGCAACGCAACTAATTGACCAACCTTTCAAAGATATTGGGACTAACACTATGAATGCCATTAACGAGCACGCCACCCAACAACTGTTTACCGAGGCACGCACCCATAGCCACTGGCGTGATCAGGGCATTGCTGCAGACACCCTCCGCCATCTTTACCAGTTGACGTCTATGGGGCCAACCAGCATGAACACACTCCCAGCACGGTTTGTGTTTCTGACCAC
>JAGPWA010000013.1 GCA_018066715.1 Porticoccus sp.
ATACTGTAGGTGTCCCCTGGCTCCTTACTGACCATTGATAGTTCCAGACTGGCAATCATCTGCATATTGCTGTGCAGGAAAACCGTCGGATCACCATCTTTGGTACCTTCCAGTACTTCACCAAGCTCATCCTGCATTTGGTAGTGAAAGGTAACCACACTATTTTTTTCAATTTTCATTGCTGATTAAGTCCTGGTCGGAAAAAAAGCGAATTATGGTATGCCGGCCTTACGCTGGCAAGACCTGATAGAAACCATTAGAGGTGGTGACCTTCAGGGACATATCAAAAAGTTGTGACATCCACTGATCTGTGAGTAATTCTTCCTTGTGACCATCGGCCACCACACGTCCACCATCCATCAACACTACCCGCTGAATCTCAGGGGGGATTTCGTGAATATGATGGGTTGCCAGCAAAATAGTTTTGCCCTGCTGCAGTAACTGACGAATAGTGTTCAGGTAGTGGTAGGTCGCATTCAGGTCGAGGCCACTGGTGGGCTCGTCAAGAATAAGGTGGTCGGGGTTATGAATCAGTGCCCGCCCCAACAGACAGCGACGTTGCTGCCCTGTAGACATTTGTCGATAGCGTCGGTTAGCTAGGTCCACAATACCCAACTCTTGAAGTATTTCTCGCCCACGGACCAGCTGTGGCTCGGTGACATCCTGATAATGAAATAATCCAATAGAGTTGTGAAGCCCCGAAACTACCACGCCTAGGCCACTGACCTCAGGAACAAACCCCTGCTGTAAATCAGCGGATACAAGTCCTATTTTTTCTCGAAGTTCCCAGAGCACCGGACGATCCTGACCCAGTATTCTCACATAGGCGTCATCCCGCACGACCGGGTACAGCTCTCGGGACAACAGCTTCAGCAGGGTACTTTTACCCGCACCATTAGGGCCAATAATAGCGGTGCTTTGCCCCTGCTCTACCGAGAGAGAAAATCCATCAAATATTTTTTTCGTCTCACGATAAACAGTCGCATTGTGAATATCAAGAAGCCTGGGATGAGGCTGGGTAGTACACTTGGTATCTTGCATTCTTTAGTCTCAGGAAGTAGTCCAAATAAGTAGCCCCAGTAAGACCCTTAACTGCTTTACTTCTTTTATTTCACTTCTTCGCCCATGGCCTGCTTATCCGCATGATAAGAGGATCGTACCAATGGCCCGGAGGCCACCTGAGTAAATCCGAGACTGCGACCGTACTCGGCGTACTCGGCAAATTCATCGGGGTGCACAAAGCGATCTACCGGCAGATGATTTTTGGAGGGTTGAAGGTACTGCCCTACGGTAATCATATCCACATCATGCTCACGAAGGTCATCAAGGGTTCGCAGTAGCTCATCTTTGGTTTCACCCAGTCCCACCATCAAACCAGACTTGGTTGGGACCTTCGGGTTGCGGCGTTTGTACTCCTGCAACAAGGTGAGTGACCACTGGTAATTGGCACCAGGGCGGGCCTCACGATACAAACGAGGAATGGTTTCCATATTGTGGTTAAACACATCAGGAGGTGTTTCAGTAAGAATATCCAGTGCGGGTTCCATACGACCACGAAAATCTGGCACTAGGACTTCTACTTGTAGATTGGGGCTGAGAAATTTGGATTCACGGATACAATCAGCAAAGTGCTGTGCACCGCCATCACGCAGATCATCACGATCCACTGAGGTGATCACAACATAACGCAACTGCATTTCGTGAATAGCCCGCGCCAAGCTTTTGGGCTCGCCTGAATCCAACGGGTTTGGCTTTCCATGACCGACGTCGCAGAAGGGGCAACGACGGGTACAAATCTCGCCCATAATCATAAAGGTCGCGGTGCCGTGACTGAAACACTCGCTGAGATTGGGGCAAGCTGCTTCTTCGCAGACGGTGGACAATTTATTCCTACGCAGGATATCTTTGATTTCCTGAACTTTCGGTGAGGATGAGATACGAATTCTCATCCAATCAGGCTTGCGCTGAATCTCCCTAGTTGGAATCACTTTTACCGGGATGCGCTCCACCTTGTCGGCACTACGCAGTTTCTCACCCTGTTTGATACGGCGTGTCCGCTTGGGAGGATTGGTCTTCGAGTCTGTCATGTATTGATATCTGTTATGTGGTTAAGTCTGCTTGTAGGTAAGTCAACTATGTATGCCCAATCATTTTGAGCACAGAAGCGGGTGGTCACCCTCAACGCGATGGTCATTATACCCCAGCTTTTTAGTCAGGATATTGGCAAGGTACTCAGCCACCTCGATCAAAGACACTGGCGTGTCCAACAGGTCTTTCATTTGAGTCATCTTAACCCCTAACCCACAGGGGTTAATCCTTGACCAAGGGCTGAGATCCATGTCGATATTAAAATTGAGCCCATGGTAGCTGCAACCACGGCGAACCCTTAACCCCAAGGAGGCAATTTTACTGCCCTTGGCTATCTCAGGACTGGTCACACTGTCATTGACTACATAGACACCCGGCGCATCAGAGCGTGGTGTAGCATTGATACCCCAATGATCCAAGGTTTCTACTAAGGATTCCTCTATCAGGGTGACCAACTCTCTCACCCCCAACCCTAGGCGCTTCAGGTCTATTAACAGGTAACCGGTGATTTGGCCCGGACCATGATAAGTAACATGTCCACCACGATCACTTTTCACTACAGGGATATCACCTGGCGTCAGAATATATTCTTCTTTCCCCGCCTGTCCCTGGGTAAAGACAGGTTCATGTTCCAGCAACCAGATTTCGTCAGGGGTCTTGTCGTTTCGTTCGGCAGTGAGGGCTTTCATGGCCTCAAAGGTATCAAGATATTGGCGGCAGCCTAAATAGCGGACAATTAATGGTAAATCGGGGACTTGTCCCATACCGGTAGCTTACAAAACCATTTGGACCAGAGGGCTAACCTTCAGGTCATCAAATAGCGCCTGTAACTGGCTCTCACCAGTGGCCGTAATGGTGACAGTGATGGCCTGAAAGGTACCATTGCGACTATCCCGCACAGTAATTTGAGCTTGATCAAAACCAGGGGCATGGCACTCCATGACCTCTATCACCAGAGTGTGTAGCTCAGCCCCCGCCTTGCCCAACACCTTAACGGGGTAGTCACAGGGAAATTCAATCTTGGGGGCTTCAGGGTCACTCATTAGTTAAACAGTCCATAGAAAAACTTTGATATGGCATCCCACAGACGAGCAAAAAAACCAGCCTCTTCTATGGGGTGATCAGCAACCAAGGGTAAATCAAGCAGCTGTTCTCCCTCATAGCTCACAGACAACCGACCCAATTCCTGGTTCTCAGTTAATGGTGCTTCGATGGTCTCATCTATCAGGATTTTGGCGTCCAGCTCATCCTTAGCACCACGAGGAATCGTCACATACACATCCTCGGGTACAACTAAGTTGACACTGTCCTCAACACCGTACCAAACCCGGACATTTTCCTGAATAGTATCACCAGCAGAATAGACCTTACCGGTTTCGAAATAACGAAACCCAAAGGCCAGTAATTTTTGTGCTTCTCTCGCCCTGGCCTCATCACTGCTGGTACCCATAACCACAGAAATAAGCCGCATCCCTTTACGTACAGCTGAAGCAACCAAACAATAACCCGCTGCTTCTGTGTGGCCCGTTTTAAGGCCATCCACAGAACTATCACGCCACAACAAACGGTTGCGGTTGGGCTGATTGATACTGTTGTACTCAAAATATTTTTCTGAGTAGATACCGTAGTGCTTGGGGTAATCCTGAATCAAAGCACGTGCTAATAACGATAGATCTCGTGCTGTTGTCAGGTGACCCTCTGCTGGCCAACCAGTAGCGTTATGATAGTTAGTGCCCACCATACCCAATAAGGTCGCCTGCTGGTTCATTACATCAGCAAATGCACCCTCACTACCCGCCAGGTATTCAGCTAAGGCCACAGAGGCATCATTACCAGACTGAATAACAACACCGCGCAATAAATCGATCAAAGGTACTTTGGTACCTTCGCGAACAAACATTTTTGAGCCACCCATCTTCCAGGCAGCCACACTAATAGGCACTTGGTCCTGTTCGCTGACTTTTCCGCTATGAAGCTCACTGGCAACAATATAACTGGTCATCATTTTGGTGAGGCTTGCTGGCGGTAATTGCTCGTCAGCATTGTGCTCCACCAGAACTTTTCCAGTGTTGGCATCCATCAAAATCCAGGCACTGGCAGCCAGTTGGGGTGGTGCTGGAATGAGAACCTTGGCGTGAGTCACTGAGGCTCCGACCAACAGGATCAGCAGTGCGCCAGCAGAAAGAATTTTTTTCAGCATAATGAACCGATTTTTCTCATGAGTTGATGACGATGAATTAATGGTTGTTAACTAATAACTAATGGTAACTAAAACAAAAGTACCTAATAGAAAAGGCAAATTCTAACATGCCCCTACCACCCTTTCAGGTAAAGTTACTCATAGACCACAAACGGGCTTAGATTCTCCGATTGCTTGAGTAAATCACGAAGGTCAAATAGTTTCAGTTGATCATTCACGGGCCCCACCAATACTTTATACAGAGGCTGGGGCTCTTGAAGTTGACGCACTACCACAGGATATTCTGATACTCCCTGAAGGCGTTCCGATAAATCAGCTGCTGCAACCTGGCTACTAAATGCACCCACCTGAAGATATTGATTACCTGACTTTCCAGCCGCTGGCTGTTTTCCTGTGGTGACCAAAGGCGCTTCATTCATGGCCGCCTCATTGATGCGCGGTTGTTCTACGGTATTTTTTTGGTAATCACTGGGGTCAATCGCGACCACTTCAACGGTAGCAGTACCCTTCGCTGAATAGTCCAATTTTTTGGCCGCAGCATAAGAAAGATCGATAATCCGTGCCCCATGAAAAGGCCCACGGTCATTGACTCGTACAATAACACTTCGATTATTTGCCAAATTGGTCACGCTAACATAGCTGGGAATTGGCAGGGTTTTATGGGCCGCCGTCATACCGTACATGCTATAAATTTCACCATTGGAGGTTTTACGACCATGAAACTTATTACCATACCAAGAAGCTACTCCACGCTCTTTATAGCCACGACTGGTAGGCAATAGTTCGTAGGTCTTACCCAGCACCGTATAGGGGCTCTTGTTGCCCGCCTTGGTAATAGGTTCTATCTTGGGCACTGCATCCGGAAGGCTACTGACATCGATATCCTTAGGCGGGGGGCCATCACCATAACCATAGCCTCCACCACTACTGCCACTGCCTCCACTGCTACTCGCAGTGCCGCCACAACCATGCAGCAGTAGCGCTGACACCAACAACAGCCCATTCAGAACAATACGGATATTGAATACCCTCATTACTCAGCTAACTCATCACCCACACGCTCTAGGATAAGCTGGCTCAGGTCATGTACCGCCATCGCATAGAGGCGACTGTGGTTATAACGGGTAATCACATAAAAGTTGTTTAGCCCCAGCCAGAACTCTTCACCTCGTTTACCATTCAAAAGCATCGGGAGTGCCTTTAGGTCGCCAGGTAATGGCTTAGTTGGGGTAAAGCCCATAACGGCTAATTCATCGAGTGTCTTTTCCAGCTTAAGTTGATTCAACCAAGTGGTATCGTAACCCTCTGTTGCATGGGCTTGAATCACTACGTCTTTGCCAAGTTGCCAACCATGCTTGGAAAAATAATTGGCCACACTACCAATTGCATCCGTGGTGTTATTCCAGATATCCGCAAAACCATCACCATCGAAGTCCACGGCAAAACTACGATAACTGCTTGGGATGAACTGACCATAACCCATCGCCCCAGCGTAGGAGCCGGTCAAGCCTAGTGGAGCTTGGTTCTGCTCCCTGGCCAACAGTAGAAACTGCTCAAGCTGCTTGGTGAAGAAAGCACTTCGTTTTGGGTAGTCAAATGACAGTGTCGCCAAGGCATCGATGACACGATAACTGCCTTTAATGCGCCCATAGAATGTTTCCACACCAATAATGGCCACAATAACTTCCGGTGCCACACCATATTCTTTGGATGCACGCTTAAGCGCATCACGATTTTCAAGCCAGAAGTTAACGCCCTGATCGATACGCTTCTCCTGGATAAATATTTTCCGATAATCCTTCCAGGGCTTAACCCTTTCTGCAGGGCGTGTCATCGCATCTATGATGGACTGCTTCTTGGTTGCTTCGACGAGTAGTGCCTCTATTTCAGCACGATCGAACCCGTGCTCTGACACCATTCGATCCGCAAAAACTTTGGCATCTGGATGCTGTAAATAGTCAGCACTGGCTGACAGCGAGAACAGCACCCCGGCAATGATCGTTAATATCTGTTTCATAACATACCTATTCTGGAAACTATGACCTATTTACTTCACCCTAAATAGAGCGCTTCCTCTCAGTGCTAATGGACATCAGCATACCAAACCCCAGCATCAGGGTCACAATTGAGGTACCCCCATAGCTTACTAAGGGTAATGGCACCCCAACCACGGGTAGAATACCGGACACCATACCCATATTCACGAAAATATAGACAAAGAATGTCAGTGTAATACTCCCTGCGAGCAATCGGCCAAACATACTCTGTGCTCTCAAGCAGATAATGACACAGCGAATGATAATCAGTAGAAACAACCCTACCAGTAGGGTGACACCAATCAACCCGAACTCCTCTGCGAATACCGCAATGATAAAATCCGTATGACTTTCTGGTAGAAAATCCAGCTGTGACTGGGTTCCTTGCATCCAACCCTTGCCATGAATACCGCCAGAGCCAATAGCAATCGTGGATTGAATAATATTCCAACCAGAACCAAGCTTGTCTGCTTCAGGATTGAACATGGTCAAAATCCGCTGCTTTTGGTAATCGTGCAAGACATAAAACCACATCAACGGTAGAACAACCGTGGCTGCCAGACCTGCAAACCCCAAATAACGCTTGGGTAATCCCGCCAGAAAAAGTACAAAGAACCCGGAAATACCGATGAGAATGGCTGTCCCCAGATCAGGCTGTAACACGACAAGTACCGGCGGCACACCAATAAAGATCAGCGCAAAAAACACATGTTTAAAGTTTGGCGGCAATGCTCGTTTACCCAGGTACTGCGCAAGCATCAGCGGAACAGCAATCTTAAGTATTTCTGAAGGCTGAAAGCGGAAACCACCTATTTCCAGCCAGCGCTGTGCGCCCTTGGCACCCACCCCAAAAAACAACACGCCAACGAGCAACAATACGCCTCCTAAATAAGGCAGCGCCCCCCACCTTTCCAGAATCCGTGGTGGTATCTGTGCTGTCACCAGCATGACCACCAGCCCCACGCCATAGTAGACCAGCTGGCGGTTAACATAGTGTGCGCTCTGACCACTGGCACTGTAGAGCACAAACAAACCCACACCAGCCAACAGCACCAGCAGAACCAGAAGGGGGAAATCCATGTGAAGTTTTTGCCACTGACTGGGGGCACCATAGATGGCAGAACCACCGGACCCCATATGCCGAACAAAATCACTCCGACTCATCGGCAACTCCTTCTGGCTCAGGGTAATATTCCATAAAGGCATCAATCACTTTTCGTGCCACCGGCGCCGCCGCTGAGCTACCGTGTTCTCCGTTTTCTATAATGACCGATACTGCAATTCTCGGGTTTTCAACTGGAGCAAAGGCAATAAATAAGGCATGGTCTCGATTTCGCTTTGCCACCATTTCGACATCGTATTCTTCGTCCTGCTTCATACCTATGACCTGAGCCGTTCCCGTTTTTCCAGCCATATGATAGTTAAGCCCTCGATTGATACCTTGGGCGGTCCCCCGACGGTTATGAACCACATCTTGCATCGCCTGGTGAATATAATTCCAGTGGCTATCGGTTGCCTGGATTCTTCCTGCAGGAGGAGACACCGCATGCTGTTTTCTAACCAACTGAGGAGACCGCATTTCACCACGACTCGCCATTCTTGCTGTTGCCACCGCCAGCTGCATGGGTGTTGCCAAGGTAAACCCCTGACCTATGCTGGTGTTTACCGTATCCCCCGGGTACCAGGCTAAGCCCTTGGCACCCCTCTTCCATGCTCTTGACGGCATGATACCAGCCCGTTCTGTTGGCATATCAATGCCCGTTTTACGACCCAGTCCAAATCGTGTGCCGTATATTGAGAGCGTGTCGATAGTCATTCGCACACCCACATCGTAGAAAAAGGTATCACAGGATTGGACAATGGCATCACGCAAATAGATTTTGTTGCCATGCCCACCTTTCTTCCAATCCCGGTACTTTCGCTCTTCATTTTTTAACTGATAGAAACCGGGGTCATAGATTCGATGATCACTATTAATAGTGCCGCTTTCCAATGCTGCCAAGCCATACAAAGGTTTAACCGTAGACCCGGGTGGATACTGCCCCTGTAACACCCGGTCAAACAGCGGCCGGTCGGGGGAATTGAGCAGCGCATCATAATTATCAAAACTAATCCCAGTGACGAACTCATTGGTATCAAAGGTGGGGGCGCTCCCCATAGCAAGAACACCACCCGATGCAATTTCTATGGCAACGACCGCACCACGCTCTTCACCTAATGCCTCATAAATAACATGCTGAAGACGACTGTCCAGATAGAGGTGAAGATCCTTACCGGGTACGGGGTCTGTTCGCTCTAAATGCCGCATGACACGACCACGAGCATTAGTCTCTACAGTCTGGTAACCCACCTCACCCAGTAACTCACCTTCATAATATTTCTCAAGTCCTGTTTTTCCCACCACAAGGGTGCCGCTGTAACGAACAGGGTCTAACTCTTGAATTTCCTGATCATTAATTCGGCCTACATAACCCAGAACATGAGCCAACTCTTTCCCGAAAGGATAGTTCCGCAACAGCTGGACCGTCACCTCCACGCCCGGTAGATGGTATTCATTTACCGCCAATATCCCTTGTTCCCGCTCACTCAAATCGAGGCGCAAGGGTACTGGCTCATAGGGGCGACGACGACGTTTAAGTTGTTTATAAAAACGTTCTCTCTGAGTATCAGAGATTCCGATCAACCCCTCCACCTCGTCAAGAAGCGCTTCCAGATCATTGGCCCTCTCAGCCACGATGGACAAATTAAAACTGGGCCGGTTATCTGCCAGCAATACGCCGTTGCGATCAAAAATTAATCCTCGGGTAGGCGGGGCTGGCTCCACCAGCACTCTATTACGGTCAGAGAGAGTGACAAAACCCTCATGGCGAGCCACCTGCAAATGGTAATACCGCCACACCAGCACGCCAGACAGCAACACAACGACCAATACCGCGAATAACAAGCGGGCAACAAACAGCCGGGTTTCGAGCAGGGGGTTTTTTAAGGCGTGGTCATCGTTCATGGAAAAGGATTGTAACTGCAAGCAGCCCTGTTTCACCAAAGGATTCCATCACACTGCCTCTATTGACAAAAAATCCTGCTGGTTCAATGGTCAGGTGACTGACATAAAAAAAGTCACGCCCATAAAAAAAGCGGGGCTTAGCCCCGCTTTTTAATATGAACTAGATGTTATTCAGTTCATTCTTCTGTGGTCTCTGGTGCATCAACAGCAGGGGCCGGCTCAGTAGCAGGCTGCTCTTGAACAGCTTCTACAGTACCACCTTCTTCAGCAGAAACTTCTTTCATGGAAAGCTTGATACGCCCACGGGCGTCCACATCGAGTACTTTCACACGAACTTGCTGACCTTCCTTCAGGTAGTCTGTCACTTTCTCAACACGCTCTTGAGCAATTTGAGAAATGTGCAGCAAGCCATCAGTACCCGGCATGATCGTCACGAATGCGCCAAAGTCGACAACACGAGCTACTGTGCCTTCGTAGATACGACCAATTTCAGCTTCTGCTGTAATCTCTTCAATGCGGAAGATTGCATCCTTGAGACCTTCAGCATCATCACTGTAAATACGAATAGTGCCATCATCATTAATATCGATAGTAGCACCCGTTTCTTCAGTCAATGAACGAATGGTTGCACCACCTTTACCAATCACATCACGGATCTTATCGGGATCAATTTTCAGAATATGGTAACGAGGCGCAGTATCGGAAACTTCATCGCGAGCGCGGTCGAGAACCTTATTCATTTCACCAAGAATATGGAGACGGGCATGTAGCGCTTGCTCTAGCGCCTGTTCCATAATTTCTTCAGTGATACCCTCGATCTTGATATCCATTTGTAGAGCGGTCACACCTTTAGCGGTACCGGCCACCTTGAAATCCATGTCGCCGAGGTGATCTTCATCACCCAAGATATCGGTCAAAATAGCGAAGCCATCTTCTTCTTTCACTAGGCCCATGGCGATACCGGCAACGGGTGCTTTAATAGGCACCCCAGCATCCATCAATGCCAAGCTTGTACCACAAACTGAAGCCATTGAGCTGGAACCATTAGATTCGGTGATTTCTGAAACAACGCGCATGGCATAAGGGAATTCTTCAGCAGAAGGCAAAACGGCAGCTATACCGCGACGAGCTAAACGACCATGGCCGACTTCACGACGTCCAGTGAAGCCCATACGACCACATTCACCTACGGAATAAGGGGGGAAGTTATAGTGCAGCATAAAGGGGTCTTCACGACGACCTTCCAAAGCATCAATCATCTGAGCATCGCGCATGGAACCCAATGTCGCAGCAACCAATGCCTGCGTTTCACCGCGAGTAAATAGCGCCGTACCGTGAGCTTTAGCTAACACGCCTACTTCTACGTCGATGGCACGAACGGTTGTGCTATCACGACCATCAATACGAGGTTCACCACGAGTAATACGACCGCGTACAATTTTCTTCTCAAGCTTTTTAAAGGCGTCACGGACATCTTCACCACTGATTCCAGCGGCTTCATCAACCAATGTCATTGCGTCATTACGCAAGCTGTCGAGTTGTGCTACACGCTCTTGCTTGTCCGTTGTACGATAAGCATTATCTAGGCCTTCACCAATTTTAGCCTTCAATGCTTCAGCCAAAACTTCATTTTCAACCGCAGGCTGCCAATCCCAGATGGGCTTGCCCACTTCACTGGCCAGCTCGGCGATGACTTGAACCACGGCTTGCATTTCCTGATGAGCGAAAAGTACGGCACCCAGCATGGTATCTTCCGCCAGCTCGCTCGCTTCGGACTCCACCATTAGCACCGCATCTTTAGTACCAGCAACCACCATATTCAAGTCAGACTCGGCCAGCTCGGAATAAGTTGGGTTCAACATGAAGCCCTTGTCAGCGCTGTAACCCACACGAGCACCACCGACTGGACCGCTGAACGGTACGCCAGAGATAGACAACGCGGCAGAAACACCAATCATGGCAACAATATCTGGATCAATATTTTTCTCAGCAGACATCACCGTACAGACAACCTGTACTTCATTCTTGAAGCCATTAGGGAACAGCGGACGAATGGGGCGATCGATCAAACGAGAGGTCAGTGTTTCTTTTTCATTAGGGCGACCTTCGCGCTTGAAAAATCCGCCGGGGATTTTACCGGCAGCATAGGCTTTCTCAATGTAGTGTACGCCGAGAGGGAAAAAGTCTTGTCCGTCTTTTGCTTCTTTGGCAGCAACCACGGTACAAAGTACCGAGGTGTTGTCCATAGTACACAACACGGCAGCCGTGGCTTGACGTGCAATACGGCCAGTTTCTAAAGTGACGGTATGGTTACCGTACTGAAATGTTTTTGTTACAGGGTTCATATATTCAATATCCTATTGGTTCTTCTATCATCTGAAGTCCCGACAAAACACCAACAATAAGCTGCTCGGGTTACCAATAACCACCTACCCGGCAATAAACGCTCTACCAAAGAGCGCCTGCCTGACAACTGTTAAACAGTTATCCAGATAACTATAAGAAACTCGATCAGCCATAACATACAGGTGTATTATCTGACTTCACCATAAATCAACAACGGCTCCCGAAGGAGCCGCATGTGATTTTCTTAACGACGCAGACCAAGCTTTGCAATTAATTGCGTATAGCGAGTTGCATCTTTACTTTTCAGGTAGTCCAGTAATTTACGACGCTGGTTTACCATGCGGATCAAACCACGACGAGAGTGGTGATCTTTTTTGTGATCACCGAAGTGACCTTGCAATTTATTAATGTTAACAGTTAACAGTGCCACTTGAACTTCAGGTGAACCAGTGTCGCCTTCTGCCTGGGCATGCTCTTTAACAATTGCTTCTTTTTCAGCTGCATTTAACATTGTTTACTTCTCCAATATGCGGTTTAGGATTCAGGACACCCGCGCATATTTACAGGGGCCCTACGGTTTTTGGTCTAATCCCAGCCACCTATATTAGTCAGCTGAAATCAATCCCACTTCTTGCCCAATTGGACAAATTCTTTACGCTCCGTTCTGCACACAGCGTATATTTATAAGACACTTATTCAAAAACGACCAGCCGCTTGGGGGTCACTCGCCCATCATCGGTCACTTCACCGACACCCAAAAAAGGGCCTTCGGCCTCAAAGACGCGCACTATATCGCCTTCTTCGCTTTCGCGATAGACCTGAGGGACCATCACTGCCTGCCCCTGACGGAAATAAAAGGCCATATCTTCCGACAAATCTACCGTATTCAGATGCTTTATTCCGGCATCCATTGGCTTCAACAGATAATCCAACCCTTCAGCAGGGAGGTCTTGGCGTAAGGCCTCAAGCTCTGCCACGGTAATGGTCTCTGCCTCAACAAAAGGGCCCGCTATATGGCGATGCAATTTCGACACATAGGCACCACAACCAAGTTTGGCGCCTATATCCTCTGCCAGAGTCCTGACGTAGGTACCCTTGCTACAATGAATTTCAACATCTACTTCAGGATATTCTCCTGAACGAAAATCGAGTATTTCAAAGGAGAAAATCGTCACAGGACGAGCGGCCCGCTCAATCTCGATACCCTCTCGGGCCAGTTTGTATAATGGCTGACCGTTGTGCTTCAGGGCCGAAAACATGGAGGGCACTTGGAGAATATCACCGCGAAACCCAGCCAACTCCGAGTCAACCTGCTCAACTCGCAGGTTAGTAGCGCCGTCTTCACTCAGTATTTCACCGTCAGCATCACCACTGGCCGTAGCAATACCAAAGCGAAATGTTGCAAGGTAGTGTTTGTCCGCATCGAGTAAAAACTGGGTAAATTTGGTCGCCTCACCCAAACAGATCGGCAACACGCCTGTCGCCAGCGGGTCTAAACTACCCGTGTGCCCCGCCTTGGCAGCAGAGAACATATATTTTACTCTTTGAAGGGCTCCGTTAGAGGACATACCCAAAGGTTTATCCAGCAACAAAATACCGTTGACCAACCGGCCTTTGCGACGACGAGCCAAAATCAGTTATCCTCAGATGTATCCGAAGAGCTGTCTGAGGAAGAGGCGTCTGAGTCCAAACGCCTAGCATTATCAGTTTTCACAACAGTATCGATCAGTGCTGAAAGATCCTGTCCGCGCTTACTGCTAGGGTCGTAAATAAAATGTAACCGTGGCGTAGTTCGCATCTGCATTCGCTTGGCTAGCAGTGATCGTAAAAAACCCGACGCACCATTTAGTATTTTAGCCGCCTGCATGGACTCATCTTCGGAATCAGAGCCCACAAAAGTGACGAATACCTTGGCATTAGCTAGGTCACGATTGACCTCCACACCCGTAATATTGACCATCTTCAGTCGTGGATCACGCACTTCATCGCGAATCAACTCTGCTAGCTCTCGCTGCAGAGCATCAGACACCCTGTCATTACGTGTAAATTCTCTTGGCATATCAATTCGCCGCTAGAGCTAAAGCTCCCGCGCCACTTCCTTGATCTCGAAGACTTCGATTTGATCGCCCGGTTTAATATCGTTGTAATCTTTAACGCCGATACCACATTCCATACCGTTGCGAACATCATTCACATCATCTTTAAAGCGACGTAGAGACTCCAGCTCACCCTCGTAAATCACCACGCTGTCGCGTAGCACTCGAATAGGCTTGCTACGGTGAACTGCGCCCTCGATAACCATACAACCGGCAACCGCACCAAATTTTGGCGAACGGAACACATCTCGAACTTCCGCAATACCAACAATCTCTTCTCTCTTCTCTGGTGTCAGCAATCCACCCAATGCCTGCTTCACATCGTCCAACAGGTTATAGATGATGCTGTAGTATCTAAGGTCTAAGCCTTCGTTTTCCGCCAAGCGACGGGCAGCGCCATCAGCTCGAACGTTAAAACCAATCACTGCTGCACCTGCGGCAACGGCCAGATTAATATCGGATTCATTAATGCCACCGACACCAGAAGCAATGACATTAACTTCCACTTCGTCGTTACCGATATCGCTCAATGTAGACAAAATGGCTTCTAGGGAGCCACGTACATCGGCCTTAACCAAAACAGGTAGCAAACCTTTTTCTTCACCACCTTCAAAAGTGGTAAACATATTTTCGAGCTTGGCAGCCTGTTGACGGGTCGCTTTTTCATGGCGAGCTTTGTCCTGGCGTCTTTCGGCCAAATCACGAGCCTTGCGCTCATCTTCTACCACCAAGAATTCTTCACCGGCAGCAGGCGGCTTATCCAAACCAAGAATTTCTACAGGAATCGATGGGCCGGCATCAGTAATCGAACGGCCCGCTTCATCATTCATGGCACGAATTTTACCGACACTTTCACCCGCTAGAACAAGGTCACCCTTGCGCAGAGTACCGGCCTGAACCAATGCCGTGGCAATAACACCACGACCCTTCTCAAGTCGAGATTCTACAATCACGCCTTTACCAGGCACATTCCTGGGCGCCTGCAGTTCTAGCAACTCGGATTGTAGGAGTACCGCTTCAAGCAACTCGTCGATACCCTCACCAGTGTGGGCAGAAACTTTCATAAACTGAGTGTCGCCGCCCCACTCTTCGGGAATGACGCCTTTGGCAGACAACTCATTAGTCACCCGATCAGGATCGGCGCCTTCCTTATCCATTTTATTAATCGCAACAACTATGGGCACACCCGCGGCACGAGCATGCTGAATGGCTTCTTCTGTTTGTGGCATCACACCATCATCTGCGGCCACCACCAAAATAACCACATCGGTACTCTGAGCACCACGTGCTCGCATAGCTGTAAAGGCGGCATGTCCAGGCGTGTCCAAGAAGGTCACCATTCCTTTCGGTGTATCCACATGGTAAGCACCAATATGCTGGGTAATACCACCCGCCTCACCTGATGCGACTCGGCTTTCACGAATATAGTCCAGTAATGAAGTTTTACCGTGATCTACATGCCCCATCACTGTCACTACCGGTGCGCGAGGTTCCAGTGCTTCTTCCATCGTGGCCTGTAGTGCATCAATTAGCTTTTGTTCTACTTCCTCTTCAGAAATTGGTACCGGGTTATGCCCCAGCTCTTCCACCATCAAAATGGCAGTGTCCTGATCAATGACCTCATTAAGCGAAGCCATGGTACCCATCTTCATCAATCCTTTAATGAGAACAGCCGCTTTTACCGACATCTTCTGGGCCAGATCACTGACGGTAATTTCTTCCGGGATTTCCACATCGTGGACAATTTTGTCCGTCGGTCTTTTGAATTTGTGTTTGTTTTCAATCTTGATGGATTTCTTTCCACCAGATCGAAGACGAGGCTTCTTCTCGTCATCTGCCTCGTCAACAACAGCCTTCATCAGGTCTTCATTTTTACGCTTGACTGCTTTGACTGCACCACGCTTTTTCGGCTTTTTAGGTTTTTCTTCTGTATCAACAGCAGCACTCTCATCCACCTTCGTATACGTTTTCACATGCTTGGTGGCAGGGGCTTCAGCGGGAACAGTAGGCGTAGGCTCTACTGGCGCTTGAGTGGTTACTTCTTGTTTCTGCTGCTCTTCCTCTGCTTTACGCTGAGTTTCTTCCTCCGCTTTGAGGCTGGCAGCTTCTTCTGCCTTGCGACGTGTTTCAATCGCTGCTTGTCGCTGCAACTCCACATCATCTGTACGAGAAGATGTTATTTCTACTGGAGCACTCTCAACTACTGGCTCTTCAGTATCCGGTTGACCGCTCAGGTCTTCCTCACTGCGCTTCACATAGGTTCGTTTTTTACGAACCTCAACATTGACTGTTTTACGGCCAGCACCCGTTTTGAGCGTGCTAACTGTTTTACGCTTAAGAGTAATTTGCTTTGGCTCACGCGATGCTTCACCGTGCAGGCCTTTTAAATAAGCCAGCAACTTCTGTTTTTCTTCATCATCGACAGTCGCATCAGCAGAATTATGCGATAAACCCGCCTCCTGCATTTGACTCAGCAGGCGGTCGACGGATGCCCCAACAACCTTGGCAAGTTCGCTTACAGTAACTTCAGCCATCAGTATTCCTCGATTTTTCGCCTTCGTGTTTAATTATTGTCGCCTTCTTCGGCAAACCAGGGTGCGCGGGCTGTCATGATTAATTCAGCCGCTCGCACTTCATCAATAGTGTCGATATCCAGCAAGTCATCAACGGCTTGCTCTGCCAAGTCCTCCATGGTGACAATACCGTGAGCTGCCAGTACTCGAGCCAGCTCCTCGTCCATGCCGTCCATGGTCAGCAAATCTTCTGCTGGCTCAGCAATACTCTCTTCCGAGGCCAAAGCCATGGTTAACAGTGCATCCTTAGCTCGAGCACGCAAGGCTTCGGCTATATCTTCATCAAACCCGTCAATACCTGCCATTTCCTCGAGGGGGACATAAGCCACTTCCTCGATAGAAGTGAAACCCTCTTCAACCAGAACAGTGGCGACGTCTTCTTCCACATCCAGTTTGCTCTCGAAGATTTCGATCAGAGAACTCGACTCTTCCTGCTGCTTACCTTCAGCTTCATCGACACTCATGACATTAATTTTCCAGCCAGTCAGCTCCGAAGCTAGACGAACATTCTGACCGTTCCGCCCAATGGCCATCGCCAGAGAACCTTCGACTACGGCCACATCCATCGAGCGAGTATCTTCATCAACAACAATGGATTCTACTTCTGCCGGTGCCATGGCATTAATCACTAGCTGGGCAGGGTTGTCATCCCAGAGCACAATATCGATACGCTCTCCGTCCAGCTCATTAGAGACAGCTTGAACACGAGCACCACGCATACCAACACAGGCACCAACGGGGTCAATACGCCCATCATTGGTTTTAACGGCAATCTTGGCTCGTGATCCATGATCACGAGCACTACCACGGATTTCAATCACTTCCTCGGCAATCTCAGGCACTTCAATCCGGAAAAGTTCGATCAACATCTCGTTACATTTACGGCTTAAAAATAACTGAGGGCCTCGGTTTTCCGAATTAATCTCCTTCAGAACAGCTCGCACTCGATCATTGATACGAAAAACTTCCCGACCCACCAACTCTTCGCGGGTCATCAATGCTTCAGCATTATTGCCTAAGTCCACAATAATGTTATCGCGGGTAACTTTCTTGACAGTACCACTGACAAGTTCACCAATCTGATCTTTATACTGCTCAACCACTAGAGCGCGTTCAGCATCACGCACCTTCTGAACAATAACTTGCTTGGCAGTTTGTGCGGCGATTCGACCAAAACCGATGTTTTCCACAGGTTCCTCGAAGGTGTCACCAGCCTTGAGTGCGGTATCTTTTTCGTGTGCTTCCTCCAGCGTAAACTGGGTACCAAGCTCTGCCAGAGTCTCGTCATCAACAACATCCCACCAGCGGAAAGAATCGTAACCGCCCGTATCACGATCAATTGACACGCGGATATTCGCATCCTCGTCATAACGTTTTTTGGTTGCCGTAGCCAGTGCCTGTTCAATGGCCTCGAATATAACGTCCGGGGCAACGCCCTTTTCATTAGAAACAGCTTCCACCACCATCAAAATTTCTTTGTTCATTTGTCAGCCTCGCAATCGTTCTCAAAACTTGGGAACGATATTCGCCTTTTCAATACTATCTATGGGAAAGAGGAACTCATGGTCATCAACAACCAACAAGACATCGTCTCCCTCTACACCGCTCAGACGGCCCTTAAAGTTTCGTCTTCCCTCGTAGGGGAAGCGCAGCCGCAATGCAACATCTTCACCTACATACATCTCAAACTGGGCAAGAGTATACAGTGGTCTGTTCATCCCAGGAGAAGAAACCTCAAGGGTGTATTCTCCACTGATCAGATCTTCCACATCCATCAAACTACCGACTTGACGACTGATTTTTGCGCAGTCCTCAACCCCGACAATGCCTTCATTACGATCAATATAGATACGCAACATAGCACTGCGGCCCGACGACAAATATTCCAACCCCCAAAACTCGCACTCCATGGCTTCAACCACCGGCACGATCAACGCTTTGAGTATTTCCTGTCTTGTCGCCACAGTAACTTCCAACAAACCTAATCAAAAATTTCAGCAAATCCAATCAAAAAATGGGCACTAGGCCCACTTCTACGGCAGCTTGAGCCACCTAACAAAAAGCCCCTAAGAAGGGGCCTTTCGAACGCGCATTTTACCAGCGCATTGATATTGCTTCAAAAGAACCAATATCTAAATTTGGTAGCGGGGGCAGGATTTGAACCTACGACCTTCGGGTTATGAGCCCGACGAGCTACCAGGCTGCTCCACCCCGCATCAAATCACTTTGACTTCCTAGTCAAGAGGCCTTAAAGAACCTCCAACACCCACCAGATCATAACTTCCGGCTTTGCCCTTCAGCTGCTCCTACGGGGCTACTTCAAGGGCCGAGGATTATAGGTCTGCCCTACCCTAGGGTCAAGGCCCCATTCCGTTATTTTGACACTTACTTCGAACCCTTTTGTGTATCCCTATAATTTAATAAATTCAGAGACAATTCCCCTCTACCTATTGTCTATTTTTTAGCAAACGGCTTACCTGACAGAGGCTGAATAAATACAGGGGTTTAATTTAAACCGCCATAAAAAAAGCCCGCAAATGCGGACTTTTTTGACCAGGATGTTATCTGGATTTAGATGGTACCCAAGGCCGGACTTGAACCGGCACGGCTTTCGCCACTACCCCCTCAAGGTAGCGTGTCTACCAATTCCACCACTTGGGCAATAATTCACTGACTACTCAACACCAGACGCAGGCACTTCCAGGCTAGACTCTGTCACTTCGTCTTCCAGCACGGGAATGTCATCTGTAACAGTAGCGGTAGTTTCTACCTCAGGAACTGCCGACTCCAACGACTGCTGAACCGCTTCCAATTCTGGAAGAATAGCATTACCAACCTTAGCTGAATCTTTAGCGATAACAGCCAAACCAAAGCTGGTAATAAAAAATACTGTCGCCAAAATTCCGGTTGCCTTACTAAAGAAGTTCCAGCCACCAGCACTACCTAGCATTGTCTGCGATGCGCCAGAGCCAAAAGATGCGCCAGCTTCAGCTCCCTTACCTTGCTGCAGCAGGATCATGCCAATAATGGCCAGTGCTGTGAGCAGGTGAATAATTAGTATGATCTTTTCCATTCGATTAATTCAGCCAATCTAATAGTTAACTATCATTAATGCCGACTTCATTTACGCCAGCTTACAAATCTCTTTGAACTCTTTCGCATCCAGCGAAGCGCCTCCGACCAATGCGCCATCAACATCTGGCTGCATAAATAGCTCAGAGGCATTGGCGGCCTTAACACTGCCACCATACAATATTCGGGTCTTGGCACCAGAATCGCCTAACTGCTGACGAATGGCCTGATGCACTACCTGTGCCTGTTCAGCGCTGGCAGTTTTACCCGTACCTATAGCCCAGACCGGTTCGTAGGCAATCACTGCCTCGCAAACAGCACCCAGACCACTACCCTTTATCACTGCATCTATCTGGGCTGCGATGATAGCCAGAGTCTCACCCTGTTCACGTTGCTCAAGGGTCTCACCGACACAGAGTACGGGTATTAATCCACCCGCCTGAGCGGCGGTAAACTTCTCCGCAACTTGCTGATTCGTTTCGCCATAAATACTGCGTCGTTCAGAGTGTCCGACAATCGCATATCGACACCCAACTTCACGTAGCATTTGACCGGACACTTCTCCAGTAAAGGCACCAGAATGTTGCTCAGAGACGTTCTGGGCTCCAACTGAAATACCTGCGCCTTCTATTCCTGCAACTACCAATGGTAGGTATACATAGGGCGGAAAAATGACAACGTCTGCATCGCTTCGTATTTCAAGCAAACTGGCAATCAGAGCGGCAATCGATTCATGATTACCATTCATTTTCCAGTTGCCTGCCACCAGCGGATGACGCATATCTTATGTTTTCCTGGCCCCGAAAAAGGGGCGCAATCTTAGCTGAGTTACCAGCAACATACAACCAGAGGGAAGAGCAAAACATATCCTAAGTAGCACACTGATTCTTAGGCTGCTTCACTGCCCACTTCGCTCTCAACCACATCGGCCACCTGGCGTACCAACTTGCTAACTAAAGCAGCATCTTCGGCTTCCACCATTACCCTCACCAGAGGTTCTGTGCCTGAGGGCCTCAATAACACACGACCAGTATTCTGAAGCTCATTCTCGGCGGAGGCCACTGCCTGCTGGATAACCGGAAAGTCCTCGAGTTTGAATTTTTGTTTTATGCGGACATTCACCATGCTCTGAGGGTATTTTTTCATGCCTTTTTTAAGCGTATTTAACGGCGCATCTGTTTCCCCCATGGCATTCAGTACCTGCAACGCCGCCACAACACCATCACCCGTGGTGGTCAGGTCACTACAAATAATGTGACCGGAACTTTCACCACCAAGCTGCCAGTCATTTTCTCGCAACGCTTCAATCACATATCGGTCGCCTACATTGGTACGCACAAAAGGGATACCCAAATCACGCAGTGCGACTTCCATCCCAAAATTACTCATTAGGGTCCCAGCAACACCGCTGCACCCACCCTGTTGATGACGGTGCTTAGCAATAACAAAGAGCAATTCATCGCCATCAACGGTATGACCTTTGTGATCCACAAATAGGACTCGGTCACCATCCCCGTCAAGAGCAATACCCATATCAGCGCCTTCGCGGACAACCGCATCCTGTAGCAATGCTGGCTGTGTCGAGCCACAGTTTTTATTGATATTAAAACCATCGGGCTCAACGGCCATTTCAACCACATCGGCTCCAAGCTCTCTAAAAACATTCGGCGCCGTGTGATAGGTAGCACCATTGGCACAATCCACGACTATTTTCAGGCCCTCCAAACTACTGCCTGAAGGCAGGGTACCCTTACAAAATTCAATATACCGCCCAACAGCATCAGTCACTCGGTGAGCTTTCCCCAGCTTGCTAGACTCTTCTGTCACCAAGTCATTCTGCAAATAGCTTTCTATAGCTTCTTCCACATCATCGGGCAGCTTAAAACCATCTGCGCCAAAGAATTTGATGCCATTGTCATAATAAGGATTGTGCGAAGCACTGATCACAATGCCAGCCTGGGCACGAAAGGTTCGGGTGAGGTAGGCAATAGCGGGGGTCGGCATAGGGCCCAACAGCGCGACATCAACACCTGCGGCGATTAACCCAGCCTGCAGTGCAGACTCAAACATATAACCGGAAACACGAGTGTCTTTTCCCATCAAGATCAGCTTACGGCCTTTAGTCCGCTCACTGAATACTTTGCCTGCAGCCCAACCGAGTTTCAGTACAAAGTCCGCTGTAATAGGGGCAGTACCAACGCGCCCACGAATCCCGTCTGTACCAAAAAAACGTCTACCCATTATTCCTTTCCTCAACAGCATTCATTATTTTCAGTGCATCTACCGTAGCAGCTACATCATGAACTCGAAGAACCCCAACCCCTTGCTGGGCAGCCAGCATGGCCAACGCCACACTGCCGACCATTCGCTGGTCGACCGGCTTATCGAGAATCGCACCAATCATAGATTTTCGTGACACCCCCACTAGCAGAGGGAAACCTAGAGAACCTAATTCTGGCAAAGCACGAAACAGGGTTAGATTGTGCTCCAGAGTTTTACCAAAGCCAAATCCAGGGTCTAGTAAAATATTGTGTCTAGCTATACCCGCTTGCTCACAGGCATCCACTCGCGTCAGAAGAAACTCTATCACTTCTTTTACCACATCCTTGAAGCGGGGATCACGCTGCATGGTCTCAGGCTCTCCGGCCATATGCATCAAGCAAACAGGAAGTCCTGTAGAGGCCGCGGCAGCCAAAGCATCAGGACGTTGCAGGGCCCGAACATCATTAATCATGACCGCGCCAGCTCCAGCAGACTCTTGGATCACTACTGGAGTACTGGTATCCACTGAAATTGGCACATCAAAATTTGCGGTAATGCCTTCAATAATGGGGACGACTCTATCCAGTTCTTCATCAGCGCTGACCGGTACTGAATTCGGACGAGTTGACTCCCCACCCACGTCGATAATGTCTGCACCCTCTGCTATCAGGGTTTCAACACGCCCCAGTACCAGCGACATATCTAGGCAATCACTATTCCCATACAGTTGCCCCCCATCTGAAAAGGAATCTGGCGTGGTGTTAAGCACTGCCATAATACGAGGAGAGGAGAAATCTAGCTGGTATTGACCAAGGTTCATCTAACATCCAGAAAGAAGGGCAAAAAAATGGCTCAATTCATTACAACGAAACACCCCGGCGCTGAGGCCGGGGGGGGGTATTATCAGTGCTCTTCGGCAGGGCCACCCACAGTGCCCCTGTCATCAGAATCATCATTCTCCTGGTCACCAGAATGGCCACCAAAATCTTCATCACGCCAGTCGTGAGGTGGACGTACCGGCTCACGCGACATCAAATCAGCTACCTGGTCCGAATCAATAGTTTCATATTCCATTAATGCATCCTTCATAGCATGAAGAATATCCATATTGTCTTTCAAAACTTGTTCTGACCGCCCATAGCATTCATCGAGCATTCGACGAACTTCAATATCAATTTCTCTGGCAGTATCACTGGAATAGGTAAGCTGCCCAGCACCTGGCATTTGCCCTTCGTCTTCACCATAAAGAACAGGACCCATTTTGTCAGACAAGCCCCAGCGCCCGACCATATTCCTAGCCATTTGCGTGGCACGCTCAATATCATTGGAAGCTCCAGTGGTCACACCATCCGCTCCATGAATCAGCTCTTCTGCAATTCGACCGCCAAATAAGCTACATAACTGGCTCTCTAGCTGGCGCTTGCTAAGGCTGTACTTATCTTCCTCAGGCAAAAACTGGGTAACGCCCAGCGCTCTACCGCGAGGGATAATAGATACCTTATGTACTGGGTCGTGCTCTGGCATCAACCGACCAATAATGGCGTGACCGGCCTCGTGATACGCAGTATTTTCCTTTTCTTTCTCCGACATCACCATGGAACGGCGCTCCGCGCCCATCATGATTTTGTCCCGAGCCTTTTCAAACTCTTCCATGGTCACAATCCGCTTGTTGGCTTTAGCCGCAAACAGGGAAGCCTCATTGATCAGGTTTGCCAAATCAGCACCTGAAAAACCGGGGGTACCCCGTGCCACGATACCCAGGTCAACTTTTTCATCCAGAGGTACCTTGCGCACATGAACTTTCAGGATTTGCTCACGACCACGAATATCTGGCAATCCCACATAAACTTGCCTATCAAAACGACCAGGACGCAGTAAGGCTTTATCCAACACATCGGGACGGTTAGTAGCCGCAATGACGATAACGCCTTCACTTCCCTCAAAACCATCCATCTCTACCAACAATTGGTTCAGAGTCTGCTCACGCTCATCATTACCACCACCATAGCCACCACCACGATGACGACCTACGGCATCAAGTTCATCAATGAAGATAATACAAGGCGATTGTTTTTTAGCCTGATCAAACATATCTCGAACACGGGAGGCGCCCACACCCACAAACATTTCTACAAAATCAGACCCGGAAATGGAAAAGAACGGCACCTTGGCTTCGCCAGCAATCGCCTTAGCCAACAAAGTTTTACCGGTACCAGGAGGACCCACCATCAATACACCCTGGGGAATACGGCCACCAAGACGTTGAAAGCGGGAGGGATCGCGCAGGAAGTCTACAAGCTCGTGAACATCTTCTTTCGCCTCATCGACACCAGCCACATCAGCAAATGTTGTATTGATTTGATCTTCACCCAACAACTTCGCTTTGCTTTTGCCAAATGCCATAGGGCCACCACGGCCGCCGCCTCCACCGCCCTGCATTTGGCGCATAAAGAACATGAAAATGGCAAGAATTAACAATATGGGAAAGGCCGCCACCAGCAGCTGAGACCACAAGCTCTGTGGTTCAGGCTCACGACCCTCAACATTGACATTATTATTGAGCAGGTCTGACATTAAACCCGTATCTGGCACGTCTGGACGAGTTGTTTTAAACGTGCTGCCATCTGCGCGACTCACCTCAACCGTAAGCCCCTCAAGAACCACACTATCAATACGACCCGTCTGCACTTCTTCAATAAAGGAAGAATAGCTAACACTCTCCTCCTTGGCGGTCGGACTGAAATTCTGGAACACAGACAGTAACACCGCGGCAATAATCAACCACAATACAAGATTCTTCGCCATGTCGTTCAAGTACACATCCTCGTTTGATACGCTACCGGCTAACGGTAGCCATAATATTGGGCTGCATCACAATGACAAACCCCATTAAATTAATCTAATCTTGACTCTTCAGCCCCTTCGCCACCAGATAAACCTCTCGCGAACGAGACCTCGATGCATCGGGTTTGCGCGTAACCACACGCTCAAATTTACCTCTTACTTGCTGTAGAAGCTCATCAAAACCTTCCCCATGAAATACTTTGGCAACGAAATCACCACCAGGTTTCAATATCTGGCAGGCCAAATCCAGCGCCAACTCAACCAAATACATCGCCTTCGGCTGATCGACAGCCCTCATACCACTCATATTGGGGGCCATATCCGAAATTACAAGGTCTGCAAGGTCGCCACCAAGGACATCAAGAATCTCACTGAGCACTGATTCCTCGGTAAAGTCGCCTTGCACAAAATCTACATCAGCTATGCTATCCATGGGCAAAATATCAGACGCCACAACACGGCCCTTAGTTCCCACTAACTTTGCTGCCACTTGCGACCAGCCCCCTGGCGCCGCGCCCAGATCAACCACTGTCATGCATGGCTTAAATAAGCGGTCTTTATTATCCAACTCAATAAGCTTATAGCTGGCACGTGAACGATAGCCCTCCAGCTGGGAGCGCTTTACGTATTGATCACTATTATGTTCCTGTAACCAACGCTGGCTACTTTTTGAACGTCCCATACTCACCTATCTATTTGTGGGCCGCCCGAAATAGAGCAGCCACCATCAAAATTTTAACGTTTTACCCTTTTTTACCCCTGCTAAATCGGCTCAAACCCAGAGATTATACGAGACTCAGGTAAATATTAGCGCACTGGCGCCTTATTCAGGATAAAATACGCGCCGCTTTGAACGGACGGCTATTCTATGACACTTTCCAATAATGACAAAAAACATCTGCGACGCCTAGGCCACAATTTAAACCCAGTGGTAACGGTTGCGGGAAATGGCTTGAGCGATAATGTACTGACTGAAATTGAGCGAGCACTCAATGATCACGAGCTGATCAAAGTAAAATTAGCCGTAGGTGATAATGAAGCAAAACAGCAGGCTATTGGTGCTATTTGTGAGAAACTTCGTGCCGAAGTAGTGCAATCCATTGGCCATATCGTTTTGTTACTGAGAAAGGCGGACAAACCTAACCCTAAGCTATCGAACCTGCTCCGATAGGCCGTACCGCTCACAACAAAGTCATTTTGAAAAATAGTGGTATTGGAAGGCTTGGCTAAAAAAATTATACGCTTGAAATATGTCAATATTTTCTCTCGAAACTGAGAAATAACCTCATCACCAACAATGTGACAGGCCACAGCTTCACCCATTCCCAAATTGATAATATTAACGGTCAACCAAAAATGACTTTACTGCCCTCATCCATTGGCCTGATATCAATAAGAGCATAACCGAACTTACCTTCAACATCCGGGATACGGCCTTCGGCTAATAGAATGAGGCCTTAACCTCTCTCTTTCTCTCGCACAGCAATCATGCGCCAAAACCACGAGCCTTGATAATAGGCTGCATACTTTGAATGATGGCAAAGCAATAACCCATGCACCCGGAGACCTACTGCAATGCTTCTTCCAACGGCACCCAGTAAACGTAAGGGCTTAGACGTTGCCTGCATAAAACTGATAGCAACCGCGGCCCTGGTTTTTTGCTTCATACATGGCGATATCCGCTTTACTCAACAGCCCATCAACATCACTACCATCCTCAGGGAACATAACAATACCGATACTGGAAGTGATGACAAACTCTTGAGATTCAACAGTTATGGGAATAGACACTGCCTTCAGAATGCGCTCTGCCACCAAAATAACACTAGCCTCATCGATCACCTGGCTTAGAAAAATCGCAAACTCATCACCACCAAACCTTGCCAGACTATACTCGGCACGAAGCCCAACCACATCACTGGCACGAATACAGGTATTGAGCGCTGCGGATATCTCACACAAGAGCACATCACCCGTGTTGTGCCCTAAGGTATCATTCACATATTTGAAATTATCCAAATCCACAAACAACAATGCGGCTTGATTACCATTTCGTTTGCTAATAGCTAATACTTTTTTAAAATTCTCAACAAACAGCTCTCTACTGGGTAAGTTCGTCAAGCTGTCGTAATAAGCCAGATGCTGTATCTGCGCTTCAGTCTGCTTCCGATGGCTCACATCTTCAAAAACACACGCAATATCAATTTTTCCAGAATGATTATTTAACGATGCGTAGGCACAGCCTTCCACTGGGTAAAATGTACCATCTTTTCTGAGCATGCTGGCTGCACATCGAACCTCCTTACTGTCACCATTAATCAGGGCCTCCAACTGATCAATAATTGACTCTCCAGCCTCAGCATTAGCCAGAACAATATCACCCAAGTGAAGCCGCGTGACTTCTTCTTTGGTAAAACCAAGGTTTCTCAGCCCAGAATTATTTAGCTCAGTAAAACGGAGTGTTTCGCCGTCTATAAACAATATCTCACTAGACGAGTTGTCCAACACTTGCCCAAGCCTGTACAACTGGCTTTCGGTTTTTTTCCATTCCATGAACGTATCGTGAGTTCGCAACATATAACGCACACGATGAACCAATACCGCGTAAATAATTGGCTTTGATATAAAATCTGTCGCTCCGGATCGAAAGGAACCTTCCACAGAATCAACATCATCTGAACCGGTCATCATCAAAAAAGGAAGAAAACGCCCCTTTTCAGTAGCGCGGATATCAGCACACAACTCAAAACCGTTTTTCTCTGGCATGCGAATATCTGAAACCACCAAATCAATAGGGTTTTCTAGGAATAAATTGAAGGCCTCGACACCACTGGAGGAAATAAACACTTGGTAACCAGCATCAGACAATGTCTTTTCCAGAAGAAGACAGGTCGTGGCATCATCGTCCACCACCAGCACATTAACTACAGGCTGACCACGCAAGTGATTATCCAAACTTGACTCTTTTTTCTTGTCATATGAACGACCTAAAATACTGACCATGCATCATACCTCTCCCTCCAGAGGCTACCCTCTGCACCCCCAGTATGTAAAGAGCTACACAAAAAAAACCATGACATCTGTCATGGTTTTTTCTTGATAAGTAAGTCGTTCAACACTGTCACGTCAATGCCTATGTACGATATCCCCTAACCCCTAGAGGTGCTTCACATCATCCACTTCATATTCAATATCTCCAGAGGGCGCTTTTACTACCACCTCATCACCAACCTCTTTGCCAATTAATGCTCTGGCAATAGGGGACTGATAGGAAATTTTATTTGCTTTTACATCCGACTCGTCGTCCCCAACAATTTTGTAGGTCACGGTTTCATCTGTTTCCAAATTGATAATGTTGACAGTGCAGCCAAAAATGACCTTATCGCCTTCTTCAATTGCAGTGATATCAATAATCTGAGCATGACTGAGCTTACCTTCAATATCCTGAACACGGCCTTCGGCAAACCCCTGCTGCTCACGTGCAGCATGATATTCAGCATTTTCCTTGAGGTCGCCGTGCGCTCGAGCTTCAGCAATGGCAGCCACAATCCTTGGGCGCTCCACCTTTTTTAGGTGATCCAGCTCTTGACGCAGGTTTTCTGCCCCTTCGACTGTCATTGGTATTTTTTGCATCAACCGTTCCTCTGATGAAGATCTTGCAGTCGGTGAACCTTAATATCGCCTGTCTGCTTGAGTGCCATACAAACCGCTTCACCACCAGCCAGAGTGGTAGTGTAGTAAACGCCGTGCTGTTCTGCACTGGAGCGAATCGTGGCAGAGTCAGCAATTGCCTGACGGCCCTCAGTAGTATTAACAATCAGATCAATTTTATCGTTTTTGATCATATCGACAATATGAGGACGGCCCTCTTGAACCTTATTGACCGTCTCCACCGCACAACCCGCTTCCTGTAAAATCTTGGCCGTTCCCTGAGTTGCTACGAGTTTAAAGCCGGTATCGATCAAGCTCTTTGCCACATTGGCAATGCCCTTCTTATCAGGCTCACGAACACTGAGAAAAGCTGTACCGGATGTGGGTATTGGATCACTGGCACCTAGCTGAGCCTTCGCATAGGCTTCAGCAAAGGTATCGCCCACACCCATAGCCTCACCGGTGGATTTCATTTCAGGGCCAAGAATCGGATCAATACCCGGGAATTTGTTGAAGGGTAGCACCGCTTCTTTAACACTGAAGTAATTAGGGACTATTTCTTTGGTAAAGCCCTGATCCTCCAAAGTAACACCTGCCATACAGCGAGCAGCCACTTTTGCCAGTGATGTTCCTATGCATTTGGACACAAAAGGAACGGTACGGGAAGCGCGAGGATTGACTTCAATCACGTAGATTTTTTCGTCCTGCCAGGCCAACTGTACATTCATCAGACCTTTTACTTTTAGCTCTACGGCCATGGCTTTTACAACCGCACGCATTTCATCCTGCACATCGTCCGGCAGACTGTAAGGCGGTAGAGCACAGGCAGAATCACCCGAGTGAATACCCGCTTGCTCAATGTGCTGCATAATCGCGCCAATCACCACATCCTTACCATCTGAAACCGCATCGATGTCCACCTCAACTGCAGAGGACAAGAAATAGTCCAGCAACACAGGGGCATCATCAGAAACATGAACCGCTTCACGCATATAACGCGCCAGCTCTTCTTCCTTATAAACAATTTCCATGGCACGACCGCCCAATACATAGGAAGGGCGCACTACCAATGGATAACCAATACCTGCCGCCGCATCCACCGCCTCTTCTGCAGAACGGACGATGGCATTAGATGGCTGCAACAATTCCAGCTTATGAATCATTTGCTGGAAACGCTCGCGATCTTCTGCCCGATCAATGGCATCTGGTGTGGTGCCAATAATTGGCACACCTTCCGCTTCCAGAGCACGAGCTAACTTCAAGGGTGTCTGACCACCAAACTGGACGATCACACCCTTGGGTTTTTCTATATGAACAATCTCCAATACATCCTCTAAGGTCACTGGCTCAAAATATAAGCGATCCGAGGTATCGTAATCGGTGGAAACCGTTTCGGGGTTACAGTTGACCATAATGGCTTCGTAACCATCTTCACGCATAGCCAGCGCGGCATGCACACAACAGTAGTCAAACTCAATCCCTTGACCAATACGGTTGGGGCCCCCGCCCAGCACAAGAATTTTATCTCGACCAGATGGCTTAGACTCACACTCCTGCTCATACGTGGAATACATGTAAGCCGTCGCTGTTGAGAACTCGGCTGCGCAGGTATCCACGCGCTTAAATACAGGTCTTATATTGATGGACTGACGCGCATCTCTCACTCTTTTCTCGTCAGTATTTAACAAGACAGCCAATCGTTTATCGGAAAAACCCTTGCGTTTAAGGCGAAGCAGTCGGTCTGCAGAGAGCCTATATAGTGACTCATCAGCCAGACGAATTTCATCAAGAATAATGTCTTCTATCTGCACTAAAAACCAAGGATCAATGGCAGAAAGTTTAAAAACTTCGTCCACGGACAAACCCGCACGGAAAGCATCACCCACATACCAAATCCGCTCAGCCCCCGGATCTCTTAATTGTTGGCGCAGCTCAACCAACCCCTCTTCCGTTGTAACATCGACTTTAGGCTCAAAACCGGCGGAATCAACTTCCAACCCTCGAAGGGCTTTTTGGAGAGACTCTTGGAATGTACGCCCAATGGCCATCACTTCGCCCACTGACTTCATTTGAGTAGTCAGCTTCGCATTAGCCTGATTAAATTTTTCGAAAGCAAACCGAGGTATCTTGGTGACCACATAATCAATACTGGGTTCAAAGGACGCCGGTGTTGCGCCGCCGGTAATATCATTCTGCAACTCATCAAGGGTGTAACCCACGGCTAGTTTTGCCGCCACCTTGGCAATAGGAAAGCCGGTCGCCTTGGAAGCCAGCGCCGAGGAACGAGAGACCCGAGGGTTCATCTCAATAACCACCAGCCGACCATCTTCCGGGTTCACCGCAAACTGAACATTGGAACCGCCCGTTTCAACACCAATCTCTCGCAACACCGCGATCGAGGCGTTACGCATAATTTGATATTCTTTATCGGTCAGAGTCTGGGCAGGAGCAACCGTAATTGAGTCCCCAGTGTGAACACCCATAGGATCAATGTTTTCAATAGCGCAGACAATAATGCAGTTATCATTCTTATCCCGCACCACCTCCATCTCGAACTCTTTCCAGCCGATCAGGGATTCATCAATCAACAATTCATTGGTCGGCGATAAATCGAGTCCGCGCTGGCATATTTCAACAAATTCTTCCCGGTTGTAGGCAATACCACCGCCCGAGCCACCCATGGTGAACGAGGGGCGAATAATACAGGGGTAGCCAAAACGATCGGGTACTTGAAGCGCTTCTTCCAGACTATGCACGATGACAGCTTGCGCCGTTTCCAGACCAATCTTTTTCATCGCCTTATCAAAACGACTACGGTCCTCAGCTTTATCGATAGCATCTGCATCGGCGCCAATCATATCGACACCAAACTTCTCAAGCACACCTTCTCGGGCTAGATCCAGAGCACAATTAAGCGCTGTCTGCCCACCCATCGTTGGGAGCAATGCATCGGGGCGTTCGTCCTCAATGATTTTTGCGACAGTACGCCACTCCACCGGCTCAATGTAGGTCGCATCAGCCATAGAGGGGTCAGTCATGATTGTGGCCGGATTGGAGTTCACCAGAATAACCCGGAAACCCTCCTCCCGAAGTGCTTTACAAGCCTGAGCACCAGAGTAATCAAACTCACAAGCCTGCCCAATGACAATGGGGCCAGCGCCGAGGATTAGAATGCTTTTGATATCAGTTCTTTTTGGCATAAGCTATTGTTTATTCTGGTATAAAGTTAATGTTTCTTCCGGCGTACAGCACGATTCACAACACTACTTTTCTTGTCCGTCGCGGTTTCGGATCAGCTCAAAAAAGTGGTCAAACAATGGGGCGGCATCATGGGGTCCAGGGCTAGCTTCCGGGTGCCCCTGAAAACTAAACGCAGGCTTATCTGTGCGATGAATGCCCTGAAGCGACCCATCAAACAACGAGCTGTGTGTAGCGCGAAGATTTTCTGGTAGCGAGTCTTCATCTACAGAAAAACCATGATTTTGACTGGTAATCATCACCGTACCTGCATCAAGGTCTTTTACTGGGTGATTGGCCCCATGGTGACCAAACTTCATTTTTACTGTTTTGGCACCACTGGCCAAAGCTAATAACTGATGCCCCAGACAAATACCAAATACAGGGATATCTGTTTCAAGAATTTGCTGAATCGCCTCTATGGCGTAATCACAAGGTTCGGGATCACCTGGGCCATTTGACAGGAAAACACCGTCAGGATTCATGGCCAACACCTCAGATGCAGGCGTTTGCGCTGGAACAACAACAAGGTCGGCCCCGCGATCTACCAGCATCCGTAATATATTACGTTTGGTACCAAAATCGTAGGCAACGACCTTGTAGGGCTTTTCTGCCGGTTGCGTATAACCCTTACCCAGAGCCCAGCTGCCCTCGCCCCATTGGTAGGCTTCTTGAATCGACACCTGTTTAGCGAGATCTACACCCTTCAATCCAGGAAATTTTCGCGCAGCCGACAACGCCTTATTTTCGTCCAGATCACCCGCCATGATGCAGCCATTTTGTGCACCTGTCTCACGAAGAATCCGAGTTAGCCTGCGGGTATCGATTTCCGCAATACCTAGAATATTATTGGCTTTAAGGTAGCTATCCAGATTCTGCTCAGAGCGGAAGTTACTCGCCAACAGAGGTAGGTCACGTATCACCAGGCCGGCAGCCCAAATACGATCTGACTCTTCATCCTCAGTATTGACACCAGTGTTGCCGATATGAGGGTAAGTCAGCGTAACAATCTGCAGAGCATAGGATGGATCAGTCAGGATTTCCTGGTACCCGGTTAATGCTGTATTGAATACCACTTCACCACTGGAAATACCTTCAGCACCAATGGAAACGCCCCTAAAAACCGTGCCATCCCCAAGGACGAGAATAGCGGGCCGGCGGGTATGGGTATTCAATGCAACCTCCTCAAATCAATTGCGGATATAAACCACTCTACACCGCTGACTCAGTGCGCGGCCTAAGAGTGAATTTAACCAAGAACAAACTGTAAAAAAGCGAGATGAAACCGTATGTCTCACCTCGCTTTAAAATTTTCTATTCTGCCAACACCCCCTGTGTTTACGAGGCATTTCGCACCGGCAGAAACTAGCCGAACATTCTAGGCTAAGCACTACAATCTGTCTAGCCAATCTGCCTCATACACCTCAATTAATCCAGCGGGAATGCCCTACAGATCCTGCTACCCAATCACTTTATAATCCCGCCCAAAATGATAATAATCATGCAAAGAATTTACCCATCGTCACATTTTCATGTGTGCTTGCTGTTGCTGCTCGTCAACCAGGTCACGCTTGCCGGGGTTTCCACTCGAGAGATGAACAGTAAGTTCCCCCGTGATCTGGAGGTCATGATTGACGGCCAGTCCATTTATGACCCTTTACTTTCAGGGTTAGAGTGGCGCTCTACCGGTATTACTGTTCATGACATCATCAACCAGTATGAAGACACGCTCACCTTTGGATTAACACTGAATTTTTGATCTATTCATCAACAAAAAAGGCCACCCCTAGGGGTGGCCTTTTTTGTAAAAATCTACAGCTCACTTCAATCCAAGTACATCCTGCATATCAAATAATCCTTTCTCTTTACTGGCCAGCCAATGTGCTGCCCGAACCGCCCCACGAGCAAAAGACATACGACTGGAGGCTTTATGGGTTATTTCAACCCGCTCACCGTCTGCAGCAAAAGTTACCGTGTGATCACCTACAATATCGCCAGCCCGCACTGTAGCAAAGCCTATGGTTTTTCGATCTCTTGCACCGGTTTGTCCTTCACGACCATAAACAGCGACTTCTTGCAGGTTACGACCCAGTGCATTAGCGACTACCTCACCCATACTTAACGCAGTACCAGAGGGCGCATCAACCTTATGGCGGTGGTGAGCTTCATACACTTCGATATCCACATCATCACCCAGCACTCGCGCAGCCATATCCAGCAATTTAAAGCAGAGGTTTACCCCCGTACTGAAATTTGATGCCATGCACAATGCTGTACTGTCGATCACGAACAGCAGTTGCTCTTTCTGCTCATCACTAAACCCGGTAGTGCCTACTACCATCTTCTTACCACTGGCAGCACAAACCTCAGCATTAGCAACCGATGCCGCCGGGGCAGTAAAATCAATCAACACATCGAAATCATCAATGACTTCTTTGATATCGCCAACAACCGTTACACCTTGATGGCCGATCCCTGCCAGCTCGCCCACATCAACACCAACCAAAGAGCTTTCCGGGCGCTCGATAGCTACTGTTAAGGTCGTATCAGGGTTCAAGGCTACTGCTTCAATGAGGGTTTTTCCCATTCGGCCAGCGGCACCGGTAACAGCTATTCGCGTCATAGTTGTTCTCTTTGTTTTATCTCAGAAACATGCATTGAAGAAACTATATCGTAAACCCATCAAAGAACTTTTTCACACCTTCAAACCAGGACGCTTTCCTTGGCGAGTGCTTACCGCTCTCAAGGCTTTCCTGTAACTGGCGAAACAATTCTTTTTGATCACTGCCAAGGTTAACGGGTGTTTCCAGCACAACCCGGCACATCAGGTCTCCGGGGCCACCACCCCTTACACTAGTAACGCCCTTACCCTTCAGACGAAATAGACGGCCCGTCTGTGTTTCTGCAGGCACTTTCAATTTCACTCGACCATTGAGTGTCGGCACCTCCAACTCACCCCCTAGCGCAGCATCCACAAAACTAATAGGGACTTCACAATACAGGTTCCGGCCATCTCTCTGGAACAGAGCATGCTCTCGCACATTCATCTGTACATAAAGATCTCCAGTCGGGCCACCATCCGGCCCCGCTTCACCTTCACCCGCCAAGCGAATGCGATCACCGGTATCCACACCAGGCGGCACTTTGACTGACAGTGTTTTTGTTTCCTTCACTCGACCTTGGCCATAGCAGGTGGCACAGGGATCGCTGATCACCTGACCACGCCCGTGACACTTGGGGCACGTTTGCTGAACGGAGATAAAGCCCTGAGACATGCGTACTTGACCATGACCACCGCAAGTAGCACAGGTATCAGGCGTCGCTCCTTTTTTGGCACCAGAACCACCACAACCTTCACAGACACACAAGGTAGGCACCTTGATCTTAATGGTTTTACCCCTAACGGCATCCTCAAGATCCAGGTCTAGGTTATATCGTAGATCCGAACCCCGTGCTGGCCCCGCTCGTCCACGACCACCACCTCGGCCACCACCGCCAAAAATGTCGCCAAACACATCACCAAAAATATCACTGAAATTGCCATGGTCCCCACCCGGACCACCACCGCCAAACCCGCCACTGGGGTCGACACCGGCATGACCGTACTGGTCATAGGCAGCTTTCTTCTCTTTGTTAGAGAGAACCTCGTAAGCCTCGGTAGCCTCCTTGAAAACATCTTCAGCTTTTTTGTTATCCGGATTGCGATCGGGGTGATTTTTCATCGCAATGCGGCGATAGGCTTTTTTGATTTCTGGTTCGGAAGCACCTTTGGCCACACCGAGTATTTCGTAGTAATCGCGTTTGGACATTCTCTGTCAGCTTCTTATATCAAGTTATATTCAATTTTTACGCAGGCGGTT
>JAGPWA010000010.1 GCA_018066715.1 Porticoccus sp.
CATGGCAATATTTTGCAATTCAGTCAAACTGGCCTCTGTGAGGCAAAAATTGGCGGTATAAGTTAGCTCTCCATCTACCAATAACAATCCACCAATAAAAAGGGCTGCAAGTTGCAGCCCTTTTTATTGGTGGATTGTTGGCAGCCCCGCAAGCTTGTGTTCAAGTCAAAAAAACTGATCAACC
This sequence comes from Porticoccus sp., assembly GCA_018066715.1. Taxonomy (GTDB): domain Bacteria; phylum Pseudomonadota; class Gammaproteobacteria; order Pseudomonadales; family Porticoccaceae; genus Porticoccus. The sequence continues at coordinate 185 of JAGPWA010000010.1, forward strand.
GCCCTTAGGCTTCGGGACAACACCGGGATAAGGAAAGGGAGTGACATTGCCTCCCCCTTTCACTTCAATAATCTTGCATGCACCCTCTTTTTCCACTTCATCAATACGAACAACAGACTGCAATGGAATAAAGCTGCGCTTAATTGAAGAAAACTCAGTCTTCAGCTTCTCTTCAGCTGGATCAACAATCATTTGACTGCGCTCACCAAAGACAAATTCTTCAACCTCAAGAAACCCCCAAAGGTCACTCTGATAAACGTGGCGGGCGTACATCTCGTACACCTCACCTTGATTAAAAAATATAATTTTATAAATTGCGTCAGACGCCATAGGGTCAACCCAGTCAAAAACTTAGAAAAAGCGCGCAAGGATAGCATAATCTGCACAAATTTCATCCATTCAGACAGACCTATATGGGATTTGTGCCCCGCTACCGCTATAATGCGCGGCCCTAAAGATGCTCAGAATTTAATCAATTTATGTCAGACAAGCCGGTAAAAAAACTGCATATCGTTACTCACGGTTGTCAGATGAATGAATATGACTCAGCTCGGATGCGTGATCTCCTCGGTGACAGCCACCAAATGGTCACCACTGAAAACCCCGAAGAAGCCGATGTGCTGCTATTGAACACCTGCTCTATTCGAGAAAAAGCACAGGACAAAGTGTTTCACCAACTGGGTCGATGGAAAAACCTGAAAGAAAAAAATCCCGATCTGATGATTGGTGTGGGTGGCTGTGTTGCCAGCCAGGAAGGGGACGCTATCGCCAAACGTGCACCTTTCGTGGATTTAATATTTGGCCCGCAGACACTGCACCGCCTTCCCGAAATGATGGCGGAAAGAAAGCAGAATGACGGCACCACTATCGTGGATATTAGCTTTCCAGAAATCGAAAAATTTGATCGCCTGCCACAACCAGAGGCCGAAGGTGCCACTGCGTTTGTCTCGATCATGGAGGGGTGCTCCAAATACTGTACGTTCTGTGTTGTACCCTACACACGAGGTGAAGAAGTTAGCCGCCCGGCCACAGACATACTGGCAGAAATAGCCCACTTGGCCAGCCAAAATGTGCGTGAAATCAACCTGCTGGGGCAAAATGTCAATGCCTACCGTGGTGATATGCCTAATGGCAGTGTTTGCGACCTAGCGGAACTGATTACCTATGTTGCCAAGATCGACGGTATTGATCGTATTCGCTACACCACCTCACACCCTATGGAGTTTTCTGACAGCCTGATCGCGGTCTACGCTGAAGTTCCTGAACTGGTTAGCCATTTACACTTGCCGGTGCAAAGCGGCTCAGATCGAGTACTGGCAGCGATGAAACGCGGTCACACCGTTCTCGAGTACAAATCAAAAATTCGTCAGCTGAGGAAAATTCGTCCGGATATCAGTATCTCTTCTGACTTTATCGTAGGCTTCCCTGGTGAAACGGAGAATGACTTTGAAAACACCATGAAGCTGATTCACGATATTGGTTTTGATCACAGCTTCAGCTTTATCTATAGCGCCCGTCCTGGTACGCCGGCGGCCGATCTGCCCGACGACACCCCCGCAACATTAAAAAAACAACGCTTAAAGATTTTGCAGGACCGCATCAACCAACAGGCTCAGGTGATCAGCCGTCGAATGGTTGGTACGACAGAAACCGTACTCGTGACGGGGATTTCCAAAAAAGATCCCGGGCAATTACAGGGTCGTACCGAGAACAACCGCGTAGTGAATTTTTCCTCGACCAACCACAATCTGGTGGGTGACTTTACCCGAGTCACCATTACCGAGGCCCTACCCAATTCTCTGCGAGGCGAGCTAACAGAAGCCCTTGCCGTGCCTCAGTAATAACACAGCATCATAAAAATAAAAATGAATTGCCCTATTTTGATATATAAACTGTCTGCAAAAGCATTTTCAGTCGCAGTCAAAGGCTATATGCTAACCGTATCAGCATTGCCGCAGGGGGCGGCCTATTGGAAAATTTGAATACACAGCTAGCAGCTCACACCATTACCCTGGAACCTAGTGATGCCAAACGCCTAGCGACTCTTTGTGGCCAACTCAACGAACATCTCAGACAAATTGAACATCGGTTAAAAATCGAGATTCGAAACCGAGGGAATGTATTTGCGCTTTATGGCGACAATCATACTGCCCAAGTTGCCGGACACTTACTTCGTCACCTTTATCAAGAAAACACCATCAACGGTGACCTCACACCTGACCAGGTCCACTTGGCTATTCAACAATCAAACGCTTACCCCCCCAACATTAAAAGCACTCATACAGAGACCCCTATGGAAAAATCTGCCGCCAGTACCACTGCAGCATCCGGCACTGAAAATGTGGAAAGCTTTACGGTTATCCGCACCAAAAAAGGCAACATTAAGCCTCGAGGCGTAAGCCAACAACGCTATGTTCGCTCCATTCAAACTCACGACATCAATTTCGGCGTAGGTCCCGCAGGTACGGGAAAAACCTATTTGGCCGTTGCCTGTGCTGTTGAGTCATTACTCCGAGATGAAGTGGAGCGGATATTACTGGTGCGTCCAGCGGTGGAAGCAGGTGAAAAATTAGGCTTTCTGCCGGGTGATTTAAGCCAAAAGGTAGACCCTTATTTACGCCCACTCTACGATGCTCTGTATGAAATGCTCGGCGTAGAAACAGTGGCCAAGTTAATTGATCGCAACGTCATTGAGGTTGCACCCCTAGCCTACATGCGCGGACGGACACTGAATAACTCTTTCATCATTCTCGATGAAAGCCAAAATACCACCCGAGAACAGATGAAGATGTTCCTCACCCGAATCGGTTTTAATTCGACGGCAGTGATTACTGGTGACACAACTCAAATCGACCTTCCACGTCGTAATCAATCCGGTCTATTACATGTTTGTGAGGTACTGAAGGATGTTGAAGATATCAGCTTTTTATTTTTCAGCTCTAAAGATGTCGTACGTCACCCACTGGTCGCGCAGATTGTGGATGCCTACGATGCGCACGATGCGCACCTACAGGATGATGACAAATAAGCACCGCCATGAACCTTGCCCTCGATATAGACAATGCCTCCTCCTGCCCCAGAGTGCCTAATGAAAAATTGGTCTACCAGTGGGTATATGCTGCCCTAGAGGAGCAAACAACAGGGCAAGAAGATGTAGAGCTGAGTGTCCGTATTGTTGATGAGCAAGAAAGCGCCGAACTAAACCAGCGCTATCGCAACAAGCAGGGTGCAACAAATGTACTCTCTTTCCCGGCAGATTTACCAGACTCATTACAACTGCCATTACTGGGTGATTTAGTTATCTGCGCCCCAGTCGTTGAACGGGAAGCCCGACAACAGAAAAAGACATTCGATGCCCACTGGGCACACATGTTAATTCACGGTAGTCTACACTTGATGGGTTTCGATCATATTGACGACCTAGATGCCGAAGAAATGGAACAGCTAGAAACCAAAATCATTACCGGCCTCAATTTCCCCCCACCCTACGAACCATCGCCCGGAGCGACTAACACTCAATGACAGATGATGACCCGAGCAGCCCCCAGGACCAATCCTGGTTGGGCAAGCTAACCAACGTTTTCTCTTCAGAACCCAAATCCAGAGATGAACTCGCCCTGATATTGCGTGCCGCTTACGAAAGCAAGGTTATCGACCACGATGCATTAGAGATTATTGAGGGCGCTCTTAACGTATCTGATCAGCAGGTACGAGAAATCATGATGCCTCGCTCACAGATGGTCGTCATACAAAAGGATATCAGCCTAGAAGACCTTTTGAAGCGGGTGATTGAATCCAGTCATTCACGGTTCCCCGTTATAGGGGAATCGGCGGATGACATCATTGGCATCTTGCTGGCAAAGGAATTACTACCCCTGATTCTCGATGGGCGAGAAAGCTTTGACCTCAATAAAGTGGTTCGCCCAGCGACCATCATCCCCGAAAGCAAACGACTGAATGTACTACTGCGAGAGTTTCGTGAGCAGCGCTACCATATGGCTATTGTCGTGGATGAATATGGCGGCATCGCTGGCCTCGTCACCATTGAAGACATTCTTGAAGAAATTGTTGGTGAAATTGAAGATGAAACCGACGAAGAAGAAAGTGCGATGATCCGACCGCAACAAGATGGCGGCTACCTGATAGATGCACTGACGCCCATCGATGATTTCAACGAACATTTCGACGTTGGTATCAGTGATGACGAATTTGACACCATCGGCGGCATTATCGTTCAGGCTTTTGGCTGTATGCCTAAAGTCGATGAAACTGTCGAGGTGAATGGCTTTACTTTCCGTATTGCCGAAGGTGACAACAGGCAGGTCAAACTGCTAGAAATGCGCGTCACAAACTGACCATTACAAACACTTCCGCTAGCCTGCAAGGATAATGATCACCCATGGAGCTCCAGGTCAAAAAACCTGATTTGAAGGGCCATATTCTGGCCCTCATGTTTGGCTTGGTGTTACCGCTTTCCCTTGCGCCTTTTGATGGATGGCCAATCGGTATTCTGTCCATTGCTGGACTGGTCATGCTGCTCCAGAACTTAGGGCGGTCGGGTTGTTTCTGGCGGAGCTTCTGCTTTGGCTTGGGGATGTTTGCCTCAGGTGCTTCATGGATATATGTCAGTATCCACGATTATGGCCAAGCCTCCGTTCTTCTGTCGCTTCTGCTCATCTCTCTGTTTGTTCTCCTTCTTGCATGGCTATTCGCCCTTCCCTTTATTTTTTATGGGCCTAGCCTAAACCGCCTTCCGGGTATAACCCTACTGGTATTCCCCAGCCTTTGGGTATTGGGTGAGTGGTTTCGTGGTTGGGTCTTTAGTGGCTTTCCCTGGCTCTATCTCGGCTATGGACATATTGATTCTTGGCTATCTGGCTGGGCACCCATCACTGGTGTCCTCGGCCTCAGCTGGATCGCTGTATTTTGCGGTTCAGTCCTTGGCTTGACGGCCAAATCAAAAAAACATCGTTCTCTAGGCCCCGCTCTATGTTGCGCCTTACTACTGTGGCTTTCGGGCTGGTACTTGCAAACCGTACAGTGGACAAAGGCCGCCAGTGAACCGCTCAGCATTGGGCTGTTACAACCGGCAGTACCCCTTGGCGTGAAGTGGGATCAAAACAAACTATTACAAATTCTGAACCAATATCGCGAAGATACTAACCCGCTTCTCAAGCATGACATTGTTGTCTGGCCCGAGTCCGCTATTCCAAGACTTAAGCATGAAATGAGCGACTACTTGTCAACACTTGCCACAGAAGCTAAAGAGACCCAAACCTCACTGATTACAGGGATCCCCACTCAGGACCCACGCAGTGGACTCTATTACAATTCAGTGATTGGGCTCGGCAATGCCAGCGGCAGCTATCACAAACAACACTTAGTTCCCTTTGGCGAGTATGTGCCTTTTGAACAGTGGCTCCGTGGAGCTATCGCATTTTTTGACTTGCCTATGTCGTCCTTTAGCCCAGGCCCTGACACTCAGGAGCCTATTGTTGCCAATGGCATTACTATCGCCACAGCCATTTGTTACGAGATCGCTTTTCCTGACCTCGTTGCCAAGTCCGCAGGTAATGTAAATCTATTGCTCACTGTCAGTAATGACACTTGGTTTGGCCGGTCTATTGGCCCCCAGCAACATTTCCAAATGGCCAGAATGCGTGCCCTTGAAAATGGCAAACCTCTAATCCGGGCAACCAATGATGGTATAACCGCACTGGTCAACGCCAGGGGCAAAGTAGTCTCAACAATTCCATCCTACAATCGTGGCACTTTAGAGGGTTATCTCACCCCTTTTCGTGGCACAACGCCCTTTGGAAAAAGAGGCTCAATACCCATCCTGATGATTTCGTTAATCATCTTATTGATCGCCGCATGGCACAGTTTTCGTCGCCCTTCTTCCCCAGATTAATCCCAAAGACTAACCCCTAAATAACCCCCCAAACTATCCTCATAAATACTTTTGGCAGAATATACGCCACGAGGCTAGTTCATACGGTATTTCGGGACTGGGTCTACAGCAGGCTTTAGCCTATAATTGGCCGCTTTTCGGGCCTAGCGCCTCAACCTGATCAAGATTGCTAATGAAAGACCAATATCATCCCGCAGAAATTGAAACTATCGCCCAAAAATTTTGGGCAGACACCGGAGCGTTTGAGGTAACAGAAGATCCCAGCAGAGAGAAATATTACTGCTTGGCTATGTTCCCCTACCCCAGTGGCAAGTTGCATATGGGCCATGTGCGGAACTACACCATTGCTGATGTTATCTCTCGCTATCAGCGGATGCTGGGTAAAAATGTTTTACAACCCATGGGCTGGGATGCCTTTGGTCTGCCCGCGGAAAATGCTGCGATAAAACACAAGACGGCACCCGCTAAGTGGACATACGAAAATATTGAATACATGAAAGATCAGCTCAAGCAGTTGGGCTTTGGTTATGACTGGTCAAGAGAGCTGGCTACCTGCAAACCTGAGTATTACAAATGGGAACAGTGGTTCTTTACACGACTCTATGAAAAGGGGCTGGTCTACAAAAAAACTGCTGCCGTCAATTGGTGCCCCAATGACCAGACAGTATTAGCTAATGAGCAAGTGATTGATGGCTGCTGCTGGCGCTGCGATACCGCCGTAGAGAAAAAAGAAATCCCACAGTGGTTTATCAAAATCACGGACTACGCTGAAGAACTACTCAGCGGCCTCGACAAACTCGATGGCTGGCCTGAGCAAGTTCGCACCATGCAGCGCAACTGGATTGGTAAAAGCCGTGGTGTAGAATTTAGCTTTAAGTTAACTGAGGCCGTTGGTGATATAGACGGTTCTGAAATCAAAAGCCTCGCAGTCTATACCACTCGCCCCGATACGCTCATGGGTGTCACCTACACCAGTATTGCGGCGGAACACCCTATCGCTCTAGCGTTGGCAAAAAATAATCCGGAACTCGCCCGTTTTATCCAAGACTGTAAAACTCAGTCAGTGGCAGAAGCCGATATGGCCACCATGGAGAAAAAGGGTATAGCCACCGGCCTTGAAGCCATACACCCCATCACGGGTGAAAAAACTCCAGTCTGGATCGCCAATTATGTATTGATGGAATATGGTACCGGCGCAATTATGGCCGTGCCCGCTCACGATGAGCGAGATTTTGCATTTGCCAATAAACATGGCCTACCGATCAAGCAGGTCTTTGACACAATCAGCTCGACAGAAAATACCCTCTTCGATAATAAAGTATGGCAGGACTGGTACGCATCCAAAAACGCCAATGAAGTCGTCATGGTGAACTCTCAGGAATTTGATGGCCTCAGTCCTGAAGCTGGCTTTAATGCCATCGCCAACAAATTAACTGAACTTAAATGTGGCGAGATAAAAACCAACTATCGCCTCCGTGACTGGGGCGTTTCGCGCCAGCGCTACTGGGGCTCGCCCATCCCAATGTTTAATAAAGACGGTGGTGAAATCCCAGTTCCTGCTGACCGGTTGCCAGTATTGTTACCTGAAGATGTGGAAATGGATGGCATTCAATCACCCATTAAGGCTGATGCAGAATGGCGTAAGACTGAGCTCAACGGTCAAGCTGTTGAACATGAAACAGACACCTTTGATACCTTTATGGAATCGAGCTGGTACTACGCCCGCTACACCTGCCCCAACTATAGTGAAGGCATGCTCGACAGCGATGCCGCCAATTACTGGCTACCCGTCGATCAATATGTAGGCGGTATTGAACATGCAATCTTGCATCTACTCTACGCTCGCTTCTTCCATAAACTAATGCGCGATGAAGGCCTACTGGATTCTGATGAGCCTTTTAACAAGCTTCTCTGCCAAGGTATGGTATTAAAAGACGGCACCAAGATGTCCAAGTCCAAGGGTAATACCGTCGACCCACAGGCTTTGATAAAACAATACGGTGCAGATACCGTACGACTATTTACCATGTTTGCCGCGCCCCCCGAGCAGTCACTGGAATGGAATGACAGTGCGGTTGAAGGTGCTCATCGTTTTTTACGAAAACTCTGGAAAACGGTACACGCACACCTTCAAGCAGGGACTCCGACAACGATTGAACCAGCAGAGCTGAATCAATCACAGCAAAATTTACGCCGCAAAACCCATGAAACCATTGCCAAAGTCAGTGATGACTTTGGCCGCCGACAAACCTTTAACACGGCCATTGCCGCTGTGATGGAATTGCTTAACGAAGTGGGGAAATCCGCTGATAGACAAACACCCCATGGCCTAGCGGTAGAGCGAGAGGCTTTGGAAGCTGCTGTACTGGTATTATCTCCCATCGTACCGCATATTTGTTCTACCCTTTGGCAAGAACTAGGTCACGGAGATAACCTGCTGGATGCTAGCTGGCCACAAGTCGATGACTCGGCCTTGATCAAAAGTACCATTCAAATGGTCATACAGGTGAACGGTAAACTGCGAGCCCAAATTGATGTGCCCGCTGAGGCAAAAAAAGAAGACATTGAACAGATGGCGAGAGATCATGAAAATGTTCAGCGCTTTACGGAAGGCCAAACCATCCGTAAAGTAATCGTAGTTCCCAACAAGCTGGTTAATATTGTTGCCAATTAAACGCGACACACCTATCGTCGACAGAAAAGGAATAACAATGAAAAAACTGATCCGCATTGCTATCGCCAGCCTTCTTATGGCAACGATAGTCACTGGTTGCGGCTGGCACCTTCGTGGCACTGGCCAAGTTGCCGACAATATCTCCAGCGTCCATATCAGTGCACAGGATAGGAACAGCGAGTTTTACCGCTCGCTGGAAAGAGCCATAACAAGCAATGACATTACAGTGGCTGAGAATGCTACAGAAGCACAGTACAGCATTGTCACTCTTAATAACAAAAGCTCTCGGCGCACCTCCTCGGTCAGTGGTGGAGCAAGGGCCTCCGAATATCAACTCACAGAATCCGTAGATATTCTGATTTTGGCAGCTGATGGAACACAACTCCTACCTCGCACCACATTACGTGCCACAAGGTACCTCGACTTCGATGAAAATGAGGTACAGTCAAAGGTACAGGAAGCCGAGTTGCTGAGAAAAGAAATGCACCGCGACCTGGCTCAACAGGTTATCCGTCGCCTCAATGCTATCAACAATCGCTCTGATTCATCGCCGGGAACTACCGCACCCTAAAGATGCGCCTGAAGACTGAGCAACTCGCCTCACACCTGTCACAGGGGCCCTTGGCCCCTGTTTATCTCATCAGTGGTGAAGAACCCCTACTAGTACAAGAAGCTATCGACGCTATTAGGCGTGCCGCCCGAAGCCAAGGCTATACCGAGCGAGAACAACTACACGCCGAAACCGGCTTTGACTGGAATGTGGTATTAACTGAGGCTAACAGCCTCTCATTATTTTCAGAAAAGAAAATTCTGGAAATCCGCATCCCCACAGGAAAACCCGGAGACAAAGGCTCAAAAATACTACAGGAATACGTCGCTAATCCCAGTATCGACACGCTTATGCTGATCATTACTCCCAAGCTGGAGAGCGCTACAACCAGAAGTAAATGGGTTAAAGCCATAGAAAGCCAGGGTGTCTTCATACAATCATGGCCAGTACTACCAAACCAGCTGCCTCGGTGGATCAATCAGAGACTGCAACAGGCGGGTATCCATGCCAGCAGCCAAGCAATCTCTATTCTTGCGGATCGCGTAGAAGGAAACTTACTGGCAGCAGCACAGGAAATTGAAAAACTTAAATTGCTGATACCCGACGGTGAAGTGGACGGAGACACCATGTCTACCATCGTCGCTGACAGCGCTCGTTTCAATGTGTTTTCACTGGTAGACAAAGCCATGGAAGGGGAAGCCCAAAGTGCCTGTCGCACCTTGCGGGGATTACGTGATGAAGGGACCGAAGCCACAATCATTCTATGGGCCTTGACCCGAGAACTTCGCACCCTGATCAAGGCCAGTGATGCCGTTGCTGGTGGAGACCACCTAGACTGGGCACTGAAAAATATTGGTGTTTGGGAAAAACGAAAACCGTTGGTAAAAAATGCGATAAAACGCCTGCCCCCAAATCAACTGAAGCACATGCTTCGTCTTGCCGGAGGGATTGATCGTGCCATTAAAGGCATGCGTAAAGCCTCCCCTTGGGATGACCTCACCACACTCATTCTGATGTTTTGTGGCACTCCAACCCTACACCCACAAAACTTGCGACTGGCACTTCAAGAAAGCTAGAAGACTGTTTCTTATCCAGTGCTGTTTTACCCTCAATTTTTTGAAAAGGGTAGTGGGTATTAAGAGCCCACCGACTTTTTTTTCGTGCGGAAAAACACTACCACTAAGCGGCCTATCACCAACCCACTCAGATCCGCCACCGCATCCCAGGCCTCCATACTGCGATAGCCCGTTTTTCCCTGTAGAAACTCAATCAAAACTCCGTAAGCCAGTAGCCCCAAAAAAAGCTGCCAGCCAAATTTTGATCTAGGAAATGCCTGTGATCCAATTAAAAATAACGCGGCAAACGTAATGGCATGCATCAATTTATCTTGGCCGGGGAACCATCCAGTACCATTAACCGGCATTAGAGACACGATGGTAATCAGCGTCAGGTAGCTTATAAAAATCCACCGCCACTTAATAACAGCTTGCTGCAAACTTTATCTCCGGTATTAATACACGGCTCATCAACCCAGTGCTCGTCACAATAATAGTGGCAGGGTTTGGAAGCTACGTGTAATTTGAGTATGACAGCAACAGTTGGAGGAATCGCTGCCTAGGGCGTTAATGCCTGGCCCTAACTATCGACTTTTTTTACCGGGCTTACCTCTTTTCCTGAGACCCGGTTCTCGGAGAACACATCCTCAGAAACCAAGGCATTCAGTGCTTGCAACCGCTCAACCGTACCAATATCCCACCAGGTATCTCGAAATACCTCACCGGTCACATAACCCCCTTTGATACTACCGGCTAATACATCCCGGATAGGAAACTTTTCGCTCGCGGATAAAAACAATGCAAATAGGTCTGGGCGCATCACACTTATGCCGCTAAAAGTGACGCTCTCATCACTCTCCAAGGGGTAGCGTACACGCCGCTGTAAATCCAAGGTGAAATCACCCTTAAGATTATGTTCAGGGTTGGGTACCAACACGAGATGGGCATCTATTTCTTCTGACCATTCTCGCTCCACCAAAGATGCCAGCGGGTAATTGGTCCAAATATCACCATTAATAACCAGAAATGGGTCACTACCCAGTAAAGGTAATGCTCGACGAATACCACCCCCAGTATCCAGCGGCTCAGTCTCTCGAGACCAAGAAATACTGACACCAAAACGAGAGCCATCGCCAAGAAATGATTCAATTTGGTCACCCAGCCAGGAGGTATTGATGACCAACTCACGAACACCTGCCGAAGCCAGTCGCTCGACGTGATATTGAATCAGGGGCTTGGTGCCAATTTTTAACAGCGGCTTGGGTGTATCGTTAGTTAGCGGCCGTAACCTTTCACCAAAACCTGCGGCAAGAATCATTGCCTTCATGTTAAAACCTTTAAGTTAGTCACCTGCTGTTTCCCATGGCTGGAACCAGGCTTGTTGAGGCAATAGAGGTAGTACTCGCCACTCAAACCAGTCTTTAAACTGACTCAGTTCTGGGTGCCGATCCAATTGCTCTAGCGTGTAACGAATCACCAGCGGCAGATCGTTGAGATAGTTGTGCTTGCCATCTCTCAAACAAAGCCTGGCAAATATACCCAATACCTTGATATGTCGCTGCAAGCCCATTAGGTCAAACCATCGAAGAATCTGTGTATCGGATGCTGCAGGGACAATACCCGCAGCTTCTGCACGTCGGTAGTAATTCAACGCACGCTGCAAAACATAATCTGACGGCCAGCGAATATAACAATCTCGCAGCAGAGACACCAAATCATAGGTAACAGGGCCGATAACCGCATCCTGAAAATCGATCACACCGATTTCTTTATCGGCCAATAACATCAGGTTGCGTGAGTGAAAATCACGATGTACGACAACCTGTGGTTGTTCCAGTGCACTATCTGCCAACCGTGCCAAGGTTTCATCCAGTAGCTCATGGTCACGGGGCTGCAATTCAATCCCTAACAGCTGGCTCAAAAACCACTCAGGAAAGAGCTTCATTTCATCCAGCAGGCATTGGCGACTATAGTCGGGGAATAAATCAGAAGCTTGGGGTACCTGCTGAATATTTAATAATACTTCTTCAGCAGCATCGTAGAATGGGTCAACAGTGGCCGATGACAAGTGCGGTAATAACAGGCTGTCACCAAAATCTTCCAGCAATAAAAACCCCTGCTGGTAATCCACGGCAAAAATAGTCGGGGTGTGTAAGCCATGCTGTTTTAACAACAATGCAATACTGACAAAAGCCGGATTATTTTCGTGTTCAGGCGGTGCCGATACCGCAATCAGTGATGGTTGGCTATTTACCCGAAAATAGTGCCGAAAACCAGCATCTCCATTGAGTGGAAGGATCGATAAATCACCTCCTCGGATAAACGAACCTGGCAGAAATTTCTCAACCCAATCTTGCAAGCGTGGCAAATCACTCATAATTTATGGGGCATTCGTAAAAAAGGCTCGTCATTCTAACCCAAACCCTCGCATGATGCCTCAGAATGGGTAAAATGGAGCGTCGTAATTATGACCACAGCTTGCCCGAAGAGAAGACGGATAATAAGAATGCCAAAAACCATAACTCACACCCCCTCTGGGATCTATAAAGCTGCGCGCTCATATCACTCTAAAGCTATATTGTTAGTACTCTTCAGCCTATTAATACCAACCGCGGTTCTAGCAGAGAACACCGAACAGCACAGCCAATGGGCATGCCAAGCGGGTGAAAATGGCAACTGGGTCTGTAATGAACAGGCCGTTCCAGGAAAAGCTTACCCAAGACCTAAACGTTCGGAACCAGAGTTTCGTCCAACAGATACAGGCCCCCAAGTTCTTCTTGCCAAAAATCTTGACTGGGTCGATGAAGAGACATTAACACCCGAACAGCAAAAACAAATGGCCGATGGATGCTGCGGTACTTATATAGAACCCGAACGCGATTACCCTGAAGCTGATTTGGAGCCGGAAAAAGCCTCTTTGCGTGTAGCCTCCACCTCCACAGAGGTCATTCAGGAAAACGTGGCGCACCTCCAAGGTAAGGTTCAACTGACACAGGGCTACCGTCAAATCCGGAGTGACTTCGCCACTGTGAACCAAAATGAACGTACCGTTGACCTAGAAGGCAATGTGCAATTCCGTGAGCCTGGCCTGTTGCTCACCGGTGAAACGGCTCACGCCAACATGGACACTAAAGATATCCAGGTTAATGATGCAACCTACTTATTTCATGAGTCTGGTGTTCGTGGCACAGCTGACCGCCTGAACCGTCCCAGCGATGATATTTTCTATATTGATAATGCGACCTACACTACCTGTGAGCCCGGCAGCAGTGCATGGCAGCTGGTCAGTTCCAAAGTGGATATCAACCCAGAAACTGGAATTGCCCATGCGAAGCATGTGCGGTTAGAAGTTCAAGATATCCCCATTCTTTACGTACCGTGGATACGCTTCCCTACGGATGATCGTCGCGCCTCGGGTCTACTATTTCCTAGCTTTGAAGTCAGCGACACAAATGGTCTCGACTTTGCGCAGCCTATCTACCTGAATCTAGCACCTAATTATGATGCGACCCTAACGCCACGTTATTTAGAGGAGCGTGGCACCATGCTCGAAGTGGAAGGGCGCCATCTCTCTCGCCGGACCAATACTATTATTGGTGGTGCATTTCTCTCCAGCGATGACGGGGGTGATGAAGAAGATTATGACCCAAGTGAAGTCACGAGCATTACCGATCACGAGGGCGAAGATAGGTGGATAACCAGCATTGATCATATCGGCAGTTTTGGTCGTCGGTGGCGAACTAACATTGATTACACTCGCGTCAGTGACAGCGACTACTTTCAGGATATCGGCAATACTACTTTAGAGGTGAATAGCCAGACCCACCTGAGAGAAATGGCTTCTGCTGACTATCGCACCAATAACTGGAAATTCGGTATCACGGGACAGGCATTTCAAACCATTAGTGACAATAAAGATGCCCGTGATCAGTACAAATTACTACCCAGAGTCGATGCCGATGGTGCCTATCGGCTCGGAGACTTTGTCTTTGATCTCAAAAACCAACTCACCAGTTTTGACCACAGCGATGACGATAAGTCAGTATCAACTAACACCTTCCTAGCCGATGAAAATGGGACATACATTATTGGTGATCGACTGAGACTGGATTATGCAGCCAGCTGGGACAAACAGTGGGAATGGGGTTATTTCCGCCCTACAGCGAAAGTAAAACACCTTACCTATGATCTGGACAACCCTGTATATCAACAAAATGTTGGCAGCCCTCAACATGATGACAGCCCTTCTGTCACCGTTCCCGTAGGTATTATCGATGCGGGAATTTATCTGGAGAGAGATACCACATGGCTCAATGGCTTTACACAAACTTTTGAGCCAAGACTGTATATGGTCCACGCCAAGTACGAAGATCAAAGCGACCTGCCCGACTTCGATACATCACTACTTACTTTTAGCTATAACCAATTATTTAGGGATGACCGATTTGTCGGCGGTGACCGAATTGGCGACACAGAACATGTATCTGTTGGCTTGACCTCACGCTTAGTCGATCAAACCACGGGCGTTGAATGGTTGCGAGCAAGCCTTGGCCAAATTTTCTATCTGGATGACCGTTATATTAATCTTGACCCAAATCTAACCAAGTCTTTCTTAAAAGCCGGTCCAGACGACAAAGACCTAACGCCTGAGCAACGGGAAATTGTTGACGGCCTACTGAGAAATGAGTCTGCTTATGCAGCCGAATTTTCCCTTCGGTTAAGTAAGAACATGCGATTCCAAGCTGACGTACTATACGATGACGAAAATAGTGAGCTAGACCGAGGCAATACTAGCCTGCGCTATAACGACCGGGAAAACCGCATCTTTAATTTGGCTTATCGTTTTAACCGGAAAACGCCTAAGGATTTCGAAGATACGGGCATTCCAACTGTAGACACGGATGCTGAGCAAGGGGACATTTCCACAGTGTTGCCTCTCTTTGGAAACTGGAGCTTGATCGGCCGTTATAATTATGACCTCACTAACAGCCGTAACCTCGAAACCCTTTTTGGTCTCTCATATGACAGTTGTTGCTGGCGTCTGAGCGTCTTGGGCCGGAAGTGGATTGACCGAAATGATAATGTTATTTTACCAGAAGATGACCTCGCTGAAGACAAGGGTATTTTTCTGCAATTCCAGTTTAAAGGCCTTGCCGGTACTGGCTCTAAAGTAGAGACCATCATCCAGGATGGCGTCTACGGCTATGAACCTCCCGTTAATTAATTCATGCGGACTAAACCATGATTGCACGCAGTAAATTCATTCAACTATTGAATGTCGCGGCCTTGGCCGTTGTTTTTTCTCTACCCTCTCTACCCACGGGTGCTGAAGAGGTACCCCTCGACCGAGTGGCGGCCATTGTGAATGAAGACGTCGTCATGGCCAGCGAACTAGAAAGTCGAACTAAAGACATCTACGCTCGATTAGAGGAGAACGGCACTGCAGCACCTCCCCGAGATGTCGTTGTGCCACAGGTACTTGATCGCCTGATCCTAGAGCGGCTACAACTCATCAAAGGGCAGCGAGTCAATATTCGTATTAGTGATGCTGATCTCAATCAAGCATTAGAAAATTCAGCGAGAAGACAAGGTACAACGGTCGATCAGATAACAGAGATGGCCCACAAGAGGGGCGTGACTTTATCCTCACTCCGCCACCAAATGCGCAATGAGATGATTATTGCCAAAGTACAGGAAGGCTCAATTAACCGCCGCATCAGTATTACTGAGCAAGAAATAGATAATTTCCTCAGCTCGGAAGAAGGCCGCACTTGGTCATCACCCGACCTTAATCTTGGGCATATTCTGCTATCACTCTCCTCTGGTGCTCCACGTGATGAAGTCGCAGAAGTAGAGCAAAAAATTCGTGATCTTTATAACCAAATTCATAATGGTGCCGACTTTAAAAACCTGGCCGTCGCCAACTCCGCGGGGCAGAACGCACTATCGGGAGGAGACTTGGGCTGGCGAAAAACAGAGCAGCTACCTAGTATTTTTATTGCTGCCATTGAAAACCTATCGCCAGGACAAACCAGCGAACCCATTCGCAGTGACGCCGGTTACCACCTGTTAAAACTCTACGACCAACGAGGGGCAGTAAAACAAATAGTCTTACAACACAAGGCAAGACATATTCTATTCATGCCCAATGAAATTCGCAACGATGAAGAAACTCAGAAAGCGCTCAACAACCTACGTACGGAAATACTCAATGGCGGGGACTTTGCTGTGCTAGCCAAAGAACACTCCGAAGACATTGCTACCGCCTTATCTGGTGGCGAACTGGATTGGTCGGTACCTGGCCAATTTACCCCTGTCTTTGAAAAAACCATGAATGAAAGTGAAATCGACCAAATCAGTGAACCTTTTCAGAGCCAGTATGGCTGGCATATCATGCAAGTAACTGAGCGTCGCAAGCAAGATTTTAGTAAAGATATCCAACGCAGCCAAGCACACCAGATTCTGAAACGGCGTAAATTTGATGAAGAGCTGGAGATTTGGCTGAAAGAAATTCGCGACGAGGCCTTCATCGATATAAAATTGTGATCAGGCTGGCCATTACTCCAGGGGAGCCCGCAGGTATCGGCCCCGATTTAGTTGTGCAGCTCGCACAGCAACCACAACCC
>JAGPWA010000022.1 GCA_018066715.1 Porticoccus sp.
GGGCTTGCTGGGCATTAACGCGGTTATCATCCAGTTCTGATGGTTGTGAAAAGGCTTCCTTGATCGCCTTTTTAGTAATTTCGTTAAACACCACCCGTTTATAGCGACCATGGTCGCCGCCAATGGCCTCTCTCAAGTGCCAGGCAATGGCCTCTCCCTCTCTATCCAAATCCGTCGCGAGATAAATTACATCGGCATCTTTAGCCAACTTTTTCAATTCGGTAACGACTTTTTCTTTACCCGGCAAAATTTCGTAACGGGCTTTCCAGCCATTCTCAGGGTCCACACCCATTCGGTTGACAAGCTGGGTCTTGGCTTTACGTGCTTTATGTACGATCTTGTCTTCAGGCGACAGCTTTCGGGTAATCGCGGCAGCCTTTGCTCGCTCTTTCGGGTCTACAGTCTTACCACCACCGGTGGGTAAGTCACGGATATGGCCGACGCTAGACTTTACAATAAAGTCATTGCCCAGATACTTATTGATTGTCTTAGCCTTGGCTGGTGACTCAACAATTACAAGTGATTTGCCCATAAAACTGTCACTTACTCTAATGATTTGGTTGTTTAAAGTGCGGTTGGAATACCATAAACCGCACCTGAGGAGGCGAATATACATGTGCCTCCGGTGGGTCGGTCAAGGAAATTTTCAATATACTTTGTAATTAAGGGTGCTATAGATCAGTTTCGTATTGCACCTCTCAGAGCTGATAACTGGTGGCTCATCATCTCTACATCGTCCAAATTACCCCGCTCCTGCCAATAGATACGAACACCCTCTGAGGTGGCTTCCAAAGCAACCACATCCTTGGAAAGTTTCTTAAGTGTGGAACCAATACAGCTGGCCAGACGATCGTTGGACTCCCTGCCCATCCATTGCCACTCAGCCCAAGGTGAAGGGTCTCCCCGGTGAGTATCCTTCAGCAACAGCCACTTTTCCATGCGTGGTTCTACTGAAGGGTTAGAACCCGGGTTCCAAGGAAGTGTATACGTCACGTATTCAAGCCGTCCTTCCCCTTTTCGAGCAGCGGCAGGCTTACTCAACTTAACCCTCAATCCCGTTGCTGCGGCCTTCTGTCGCATGGCTGTGATCAGTTTCTGACGTGGTGACTGGCGAAACCACATCAGCGGTGACAGGATGATGGCCAATACAAAGGCTATTAACAAATAGGTCATTGTCTGCTACAACTTCATTAGAACTAATTAATTTCAACTCCCAATAACGGAAGCAACCCTATGTCTGCCTATAAACATATACTCGTTGGCTTGGATTTATCCGAAGATTCACAGCAAGTGGTTGACCGAGTCAAGTCTCTCTTTGCTAGCGGCACTCAGAAGGTGAGCTTGGTTCATGTTCAAGAGCCGCTCTCATTTGCCTACGGCGGCGATATACCCATGGACCTTACCGATGTCCAGAACCAGCTCGAAGATCGAGCTAAGGCTCGTTTAGACGCCATTGGTAACGAATTAGATGTCACCCCTGAGAACCAGCATGTCATTATCGGTCAACCCGCCCATGAAATGCACCGTTTTGCCACAGAAAATCATGTTGATCTTGTGGTGGTAGGAAGTCATGGACGCCACGGTCTGAGCCTGCTGTTTGGCTCTACTGCTACAGGTGTTTTACATGGCTCCAACTGTGATGTACTGGCAATTCGAGTTTAAAAAATACTGGAGATTTACCCTATTTTATCCGTCACTAACTGACTATCATAGACTCAACAGGTATAGACCAAACACATAACCCGAATACAGAATTACTTCGTTTTATCCGGCGAGTTCTTAACAGGCAATGATGCGAATCACCATGGACCGATGCACTGGCTTAAGAGCCTGTAATCTTCAGTTATCTACCCTGCTTCTCTTGGCACTGTTATTTGTAGCACCCAGTTTGTCCATTGCCAGCAGTTTATCCCTAGATGAACAACGGGAATTATACCAAGAAGCAAAAACCGCCCTGTCAAAAGGTGATCAAAGCAAATACAAAAGCATCCTCTCTCGCATCGGTGATTATCCGCTTAGACCTTTTCTGGAATATACCGAACTCTCCAAGCGACTGAGCCGACTCCCCAAACGGGACGTCCAGAATTTCTTGTCTAAACACGATGGCACGCCTATCGCATCCAGACTCCGTTATCAGTGGCTGGAAACACTTCGAAGCAAAGACCATTGGCAGGACTACCTCAGAGACTACCAATCCAATAAAGCGACTACAGCGCAACAATGCTATTACCACTTGGCGCGTATCCGCCACGGTGACAAATCAGATGCCATTCTTGAAGGAGTTAAACTCTGGTCAGTGGGAAAGTCTCAGCCCAAGGGCTGCGACAAACTCTTTGGCTGGCTGATTAAAAATAATCAAATTACCGAATCTATTGCCTGGCAACGCTACACCAGCTCGGTGCTCAACCATAAGTACAAGCTGGCCCGCTACCTTAAACGCTTTTTCACCTCCACTCGCTATCAGGAGCTGGCAGAGGAGTTTTACAGTGTCGACCGCAACCACCGATTGGTCGGCGACTACACATTTTTCAATAAATATACACTGAAGAATAATAATCAAGAGGTCTACGAAGTCATCACTCATGGGCTCAGACACCTCGCACGAGTGGATGCTACTACTGCTCTCAAACACTGGAGCCGCTACCAGCAAATACACGAATTCACACCTACACAAAAGAATCAGATTATTACTGCATTGGTGAAGGGGCTGTACGCTCAGGAACACGTCACCTCTGCCGACAGTTACCTGACAGACAACCTGGAATATGTCGATGTAGCGCTTCTTGAATGGCGTACGAGAGAGGCTATGCGTGAAGCCCATTGGCATGACGTATTGCAATGGATTGACCGCATGCCCAATGAACTACAACAAGATAATCGCTGGCGCTACTGGAAAACACGCGCCCTACAACTCAACTCAACCACCGCTGACAAACAACCATCACCCAAAGATGATACTTATGAGCAGCTGTCCATCACCCGCAGTTTCTACGGTTTTCTTTCCAGTGAATGGCTCGGCTATGACTACAGCATGGCTCACCGTAAAACTTCCGCCAGCTCAGAACAAATAGCCCAACTTGAACAGCTGCTTGGTTTTATTCGCACCCGCGAGCTTATTTATCACGAAGAATACTATTTTGCTCGACGCGAATGGCGCTATACCACCCGCAACTTCAGTGAAGCGGAGTGGATCACTGCCGCCCATTTAGCCCGCCAGTGGCAATGGCACAATGGCGTCATCACCAGCATGATCAGCGCCAGCTACTGGGATGATGTTGACCTGCGTTTCCCGATGGCTTTCAAAGAGAGCTTCCAGCGCCATGCCAGTCAAACCGGCGTGCCTATTCACCTATTGTATGCTGTGGCAAGGCAGGAAAGTGCGCTCGCTCACGATGTAACGTCCCCCGCTGGTGCAAAAGGGCTTATGCAATTGATGCCCGCCACAGCAAAAGAAACTGCGCGTAAAAACAATGTTCGTTATCGGGGTGACTATGAACTCTATGAGCCAGAGATGAACATTACCCTCGGCAGCCGCTATTACAGTCAAATGCTCAAGCGTTTTGACAACAACCGAATACTCGCCACCGCTGCCTATAATGCTGGGCCACACAGGGTAGACAGCTGGACCAAAAAAACTGAAAGCAAGCTTCCCTTCGATGCTTGGATAGAAACCATCCCCTTCCGAGAAACCAGAAATTATGTACAAAATGTACTGGCCTTCTCCATGATCTACGCCCACCATCTAGACAATAATGAACGCATCCTCAGCGAGAAAGAAAAAAATCAACTGTTATGACCGACCTACACACCAGTCCCGCGCCCCTCATTGATATCGGTGTAAATCTCAGTAACAAACGATTTGAAAAGGACCTAGAGGATGTCTTAAAGCGAGCTCAGAAAGCTAATGTCAGCCAACTAATTCTCACCGGTACCAGCGAAGAAGAAAGTGACAGAGTGTTCAAGCTCACTCAAAAGCACGCCAACAATTTCCCTAATATGCTTTACAGCACCTGTGGTGTACACCCACATGATGCAAAACACTTTAACAGCGATACCCTAAACCACTTAAAAGCACTGGCTGAGAACGACTCTGTCGTAGCCATCGGAGAAACCGGGCTCGACTTCGATCGCAACTTCTCTTCACCAACAGATCAGGAAAAAGCCTTTGAAGCCCAACTTGAGTTAGCCATTGAGTTACAGCTCCCCGTATTTATGCACGAACGAGATGCCCACCAGCGGCAATTTGAGATCCTTAAACAATATCGAGACCACCTAATTGATGGTGTGATTCACTGTTTTACCGGCGACAAAACTGCCCTGTTTAATTATCTCGATATCGACCTGCATATTGGTGTTACTGGCTGGGTCTGCGACGAACGCCGAGGACAGCAACTCCAACGGCTGGTTAACAACATTCCTCTACACCGGTTAATGCTAGAAACTGATTCGCCTTACCTAACACCGCGAACTATCAAACCAAAACCCAAGGGTGGACGAAACGAGCCCGCTTTCCTGCCTTGGGTATTAGACGGGATTGCAGAGCATCGCAACGAATCTGCGTTGGAAGTTGCAGAAAAAACTACAGCCGCAGCAAAAACTTTCTTTAGGATTGACTGACAAGGTCACTAAAAGGGCTTCTTACACCATAAGCACCCTGTTTCAGTACATGGGTATACGATGTACAGGACGTACAAGTGTCGAGGGAGGCAGGACACCGGGAGCGACGATTTCTGTTGTCTTAACATCAGCATGCCCCAGTTGCTGCTGCACCGTTCTAATGTCCGCACCAGACTGTAGCAAGTGAGTCGCAAACGAATGCCTCAAGGTATGACGAGTACCCCCCCCCCTTGTAATATTTGCACTCTGAGTGGCTCTGGGAATAAAGCGGTTAACGGCGGACTCATCAAAATGGTGACGCCTGATATTCTTCGTACCTGGCTCAAAGCTTAATTTGGTCGAGGGGTACAAGTAATGCCAGCCCAACTTGAACGGTGCAGACGGGTACTTTCTAGCAAGAGCATCTGGCATCCATACGCCGCTATAACTGTCTTTTTCCCGATCCTCACGGAGTAACTCCGACACCTTTGAAATTTGTACTTTTAAGGCAGGTAACAATTCAGGGGCCAATGTTGTAAGCCTGTGCTTTGCACCTTTGCCTTTCCATATTCTTAACTGTAAATGCTCTACATCTATATCATTTACCCTTAAACGAACAAGCTCTATACGTCTCGACCCGGAACCAGACAACAGTGCAGCCATTAACCGATGTATACCCTGTAACTCTGCCATAAATAAACAAACTTCCTCCCTCTTCAATACAACAGGTAATTTCCTCTGCCGTGATGATCGACGCAATGTGCCAATACCGCCTAACGGTTGACTAAGAAATTTTCAATACAAAAAAACCAACGCATTTAAAGCGATAGCCTGCGTAGCCGCAGACACATTTCTATCGACAACCAAAAAAGTTAAAAATGATGCCACATGCTGTTCAGACAAACTTGTTGGATGCCGTCTCTTATGAAACACAATATAGTACTTGATCCAGTATAAATAAGACTTTATGGTTCTCAGACGGTAGCGTCTAACCAGCATGTACTCCCGTACAGACCGAAGGACCGGTGATGAAGACATGGCGAAACTCCTTTTCCTGTTACTGTGTATCTATACAGTCGGCCAGTTTTTTCAAAAAACCAATGTCTACAAAGAAAAAGTACACCCGATAACAGGCCAAAACAGCCTAGCTGTTTATTGGATTAATCAAGGTTTTAGAAAGAATTGGCCAGACCAGCATAATAAATTACGCTGGTGACCTGATAATCATTATTATGAGGCCGAAGGCCTCATTAACACACTGTTATAACTCCAAAAGGATTTGCGTTGAAATTTGGCCTTAAAGTCTTATTCATAATTGTTTTTATCCCCATATTATTCGTAGGCGGGTACGTAACATACTGGTGGCTATCATACATTGACGAAGATGTAGTAACTGGTAGCGCATATGGATTTACAATCGGCGATACTAAAAATGAAGTTATTGCTGATTTTCAATCATTAAGAGCCAAATACTCGGATGCGCATGTATATGTTGGATACGGGAACAGAGCCGGGGATAATTTTTCAGTTCCTGCTAATTTGAAATCGCAATCTAAAATTTATGAGTATGACAAATGGGATGTACTTCTAGATGGTCAGTACGAGTTCTTTAATTCAGTTGATCTGAAATTTGAGAACGGAGTGCTAATCGAAATCCATAGGCATAGGCAAAACTTTGAATTACCGTAATAGAGTTATAACAAGGCCATTAAAAACGGACGCGCAACAGTTGGCTCGGTTTCGCTTCGCTGAACATTTAGCCAACTATTACTTAGCCGTTTATGGCGGCGTTATGGAACAACTAAGGAGATAACGGGGTCAGATACAAAGTATTAAAATTTATCTTTACGAGCCTTGGTATAAACAACTATGACAAACCGACTGCCCCAGAAAACCTCCTCTACTATATCGACGCTCGATGATCTTGCGAAGTTGGCAAACTATTCCCTCATGGACACGCTCAACTGTGATCCTGACGCGACAGAAAATGGTGCCGACCACGCGCCACGACAAGTCTTCACGGGCCATTATGTCCCCGTCAACCCTACTCCAATCAAAGACCCAGAGTATGTAGCGCACAGCAAAAACTTTTTTTTCGAGCTTGGTTTCGCCGACAGCATGGCAGGGTCCTCCGACTTCGTCCGCATGTTCTCCGGCGACATCTCTCAGGTTCCAGAGCCGATGCGCAAGGTCGGTTGGGCGAGTGGGTACGCACTTTCCATCTACGGCACTGAATACATCCAGCAGTGCCCGTTCCAAACCGGCAACGGATATGGAGATGGTCGTGCAGTCTCTGTGTTTGAGGCCGTCATCAACGGTCGACGCTGGGAGATGCAGCTGAAAGGTGGCGGCCGCACGCCATATTGCCGCGGCGCGGACGGTCGCGCTGT
>JAGPWA010000034.1 GCA_018066715.1 Porticoccus sp.
GGCCGGTGAATCACCGGCCTTTTTTATGGCGTAACGTTAATAATCTTTAGTGGTACAAGTTAGTGATTAAAACCTACCACTAGTTCAATCGCTCAACAATCGTGGTGACTCCCTGCCCCAAACCAATACACATGGTAGCCACCCCTATAGCGGCATCCCGCTGCTTAAGGACATTCAATAATGTGCCTGTAATTCTGGCGCCTGATGCGCCTAGCGGATGGCCCAACGCAATGGCTCCACCGTTAACGTTTGCCATCTCTTCCATACGATGAAGCAACCCTAGATCCTTCAACACAGGCAGTGACTGGGCGGCAAAAGCTTCATTGAGTTCAATGTAGTCAACATCATCAATTGTTAGACCGGCTGTTTTAAGCGCCTTGCGCGTTGACGGTACTGGGCCATACCCCATAATTGAAGGATCAACACCGGCCGCAGCCACAGAAATCACTTTAGCCATCGGTTTTAGGCCAAGCGCATTAGCCCTCTCCGCCGACATCACCAGCATTGCTGCGGCACCATCGGTAATTTGAGAAGCTGTCCCTGCTGTCACCGTCCCATTGACGGGATCAAACACAGTGCGCAGTTGTGACAGCCCTTCAACTGTCGTTTCTGGACGAATGGTTTCGTCTTCAGTCATCAAGTACAGACCGCCATTTGCAGTGTGCCCTTCAATGGGAACGATCTCATTAACAAACCGACCCGCCATTCTGGCTTCATTTGCCAAGCGGTGGGAGCGAGCACCAAAAGCATCTTGCTGTTCACGGCTAATACCATGAATACGTGCCAAATACTCAGCCGTTAGGCCCATCATGCCCGCCGCACTGGCTACGCTCATATTCAATGCTGGGTTAGGGTCAATATCGTGGGTCATCGGCACATGTCCCAAGTGCTCAACACCACCGACCAAATAGACATCACCCAAACCAGCCATCACATTCGCCGTAGCACTGTGCAATGCTGACATGGAAGAACCGCACAGTCGGTTGACGGTAATAGCTGGAACCTCATGGGGAATACGAGTTCGCAAGCTGGTCATTCTGGCGATATTGAATGCCTGCTCTCGACCCTGCATCACACAACCCCAAATAATGTCATCAATCTCACCAGGGGCTACGCCAGGGTTGCGATCCAGTAAGCCTTCAATAAGATCGGCACCAATTTCATCAGATCTGCGATTGCGGAATGATCCATTTTTAGAACGCGCCATAGGCGTTCGTGCAAAATCGACTATCACCGCATCTCTTGGATTCAAGCTCACTAGTCATCTCCTCTTGTTCTTTTCTCTGCGCCAGCCATTGCCCTAGACACAGTATTTGTCCTACACATAGCGACCCTAGGCATAGTAGCTTTCGCCGTTGGCTGCCATTTCATACATTCTTTGGGTCGGCTTATAGAGCTTGCCAAGTTCACTGTAGTTGTCTGCCATTTCACAGAACTTGTCGAGACCGACCTCATCTATCCAACGGAAGATACCGCCACGGAAAGCAGGGAAACCAAGACCATAAACCACCGACATATCTGCCTCTGCCGGAGAACCCACAACACCCTCTTCCAAACAATGAGCCAACTCAATACACATGGGGATCATAAAGCGAGCAATAATATCCTCATCACTTAACGGCTGAGACTCTCTGACATGGGGCTTGATCAAGGCGTAGACTGAATCGTCTACAGACTTCTTAGGTTTGCCACGCTTATCTTTCTCATAGAGGTAATAACCCGTGCCATTTTTCTGACCAAGGCGATCATTTTCAAACAACAGCTTTGTGGGCGAAACTTTATAATCTCCCCCATAAATATCAGACATTCGCTCTGGATAACCTTCAATAATCGAGGGGAAGCAATGAACTGCTGTATCGATACCCACAACATCCATCAGGTATGCGGGGCCCATGGGCCAGCCCCAAGCTTCCATCACCCGATCAACTTGCTGGAAGTCGGCACCGTCGATGATCATCATGTCGAAACCAAACACAGCGGGGAACAACACTCGGTTGACCAAAAAGCCAGGGCAATCATTGACCACTATCGGCTTCTTACCCAATGCCTGAGCATGAGCAACCACAGCTGCCAATGTTCCCTCTGAGGTTTTTGACCCTCGAATCACCTCAACGAGAGGCATGGCATGTACTGGGTTAAAAAAATGCATACCACAGAAATTTTCCGGGCGTTTCAGGTTACCCGCTAGCTGATCAATGGAAATGGTCGACGTGTTTGAAACCAGAATGGCATCTTCAGCGAGTTTTCCCTCAACCTCGGCCAGAACAATACCCTTGATCTTGGCATTCTCTACCACCGCCTCAATCACGATATCTGTATTTTCGATGCCGTCATAACTCAGTGACGGCATAATCCGAGACAATACATTACCGGCATCCAGCGGTGACATTCGGCCCCTATCAACACGCTTGGCCAGCAACTTGTTCGCCTCGCTCAGACCCAGCGCCAGAGAGTCTGTATTGATATCCTTCATCAATACAGGGAAGCCCTTTATTGCATTCTGGTAGGCAATACCACCGCCCATAATTCCGGCACCCAGTGCGGTTACATGATTGATCGCCTTGGTACTCTTTTTTCCGTACTTTTTGGCAACCGAACCAATGTACTGATCATTGAGAAAC
>JAGPWA010000144.1 GCA_018066715.1 Porticoccus sp.
CTGCTTTGGCCCAAAAAGGGTGTCCAGTGGTGTGTATTACTGGCGACGGTAGTATGTTGATGAATGGCCAAGAAATCACTGTAGCCATTCAAGAGGAGCTACCGGTTATTTTTGTAGTTTTGAACGACAATGGATATGGCATGGTAAAACATGGCCAACGAATGACCGGTGCCGAGGAAATTGGTGTAGAGATACCGAAAACAAATTTTGCGTCTTTTGCGAGAGCAATGGGCGCACAAGGCTATGTTATTCATTCGCCTGAAGATTTGCTGGCCCTCGATGTGAACGAAATCTGCAACCGTAATGGCCCAACACTTCTTGATGTACGCATCGACCCAGATGAGATACCTCCTATTGGGGTCCGCACACAACTACTAGCTCAAAACTCATGACTGAAGCCAATAAAAAAGAACAAATAACCACAAAAATTTGGACTGAGGTTGCAGAGGCCGATAACCCATTTGCCGCTGCCACCTGCTATTGCTCAGGTTTTGATGTCTATGGTGATCTGCTCGGCAACGCGAGTTATATCGAATATCTATACCTGTTATTCAAGCTCGAACCACCCACAGAACAGCAAAAAAAACTGCTTGAAGGTTTAGCTATCGCCTTGGCTAACCCCGGCCCCCGTGACCACAGTGTTCGTGCTGCTATGAATGCAGGCGTTGGGGGGTCTACACGCGCTTCAGCTTTGATTGCGGCAGTGGCTGTTGGTGCAGGAAATTTAGGTGGGGGGCGTGAAGTATATAACGCTGTTCATTACTGGGAGCAGTGCGGAACCCAGTTGTCAAATTGGGAAGAGATGATAAAAAACCCACCCGTTGAAGAGCGTGTCGATGTCTGGGTGCCTATGGAGCATGCTCCTGGGTTTGATCCCAATGGCACCAGTTGTGCGACACCTGTCAGGCAGTCCTTGTCTTATCTAGCAGATATTGGTTGCAGTGAAAAACTAAACTGGCTAGATCAGAACAGAGAAATCCTTGAGGGCTATGCCTCTGCACCCCTAGCGATGTCAGGTGTAGCGGCTGCGGTGATGCATGATTTGGAATTGACGCCTGATCAGTCAGAAATGCTGTTCATTTTATTACGGTTACCAGGTGCGGCGGTTCATGCTTTAGAGCAAGAAGGCCTTGGGTGGCGCAGGTATCCATTTTTTGGTGATGGTTTGAAGCTGCAGGAGTATCACTCAGCTGAGAGTGGGGAGTGATTTTTGAGTAAGCAAAAAGTATACGAAAAATATGAGGACAACTGGGAAACATCAATGGGCGGGTGGTTTCCCGGTGAAAAGGTTATTCTCAGAGGAAAAAATGTTCTTACGGAATTGAATGAATACCGTTGGCTTGAGTATTTGTTGTTCGGTATTACCGGAAGGCACTCCCCCCGCTTAGCCCGATTTATTGAAGGGATGTGGGTGATCTGCACCAGTTTTCCTGATCCTCGGTTATGGAATAACCGTATTGCAGCATTGGCAGCAACAACAAGAGCAACAGGGGTTCTTGGTTCTGCGGGTGCCTTGGCTGTTTCCGAAGCCACAATATATGGACTAAAACCTATCCAAGGAGTCATGGATTTTTTGTACCGGACTTCAGAAAAGATAGAAAAAGGAGCTCTTCTCGAAGATGTTGTGAAGTCAGAGGTTAAAAAGTATAGGGGGATTTATGGTTATGGAAGGCCAGTGGTTGACCAAGACGAGAGAGTTGCTCCGTTAATGGATTTTGCCAGATCAATGGATGCGGGAGCAGGGCATTATACAAACTTGGCATTTGAAGTAGATAAGTACCTAAGCACTTCTAGGTATAAATATCGTATTAATGCATCTGGCGTCGTTGCCGGTTTGCTGGCGGATGAAGGCATTAAACCAAAAGAGCTTTATCACATCGCGACACTTACTTTTACAGCGGGTGTTTTTCCTTGTTATATCGATGCGTTAAAAAAGCCCGAAGGCGCTTTTTTTCCACTTCGTGTTTCTCGTATAAATTCCGAAGGGACTGCGGAGCCAAGAGTTTGGGGTAAATAAAAAATGAAACTAACTCTACGTTTATATGTTGCAGTATTCCTTATGTCACCCTTGGCTGCCTGGGCTGATGATGCGAGTGATGCCTCAGAGATGGAATTAATGTCCCTGTATGGTGGGGAAGAATTTATTAGCATCGCAACGGGATCGGAGCAGCCCATTCATAAGGCTCCTGCAGTCGCCTCTGTTGTGACTGAAAAACAAATTGAGCAAATGGGCGCTACTGATATTGATGAAGTCCTAGAGG
>JAGPWA010000063.1 GCA_018066715.1 Porticoccus sp.
GTAGCTTTTATACGTACTGAAGAGACGTTACTAGGTTATACGCTATTAGTCATGAATAAGTAGAGTCAACAAGAAATGCATCCCTTTTTCTGGTTATTTAAGACCCTGTTATTTAGCAGGCAAAAACATCCTTTCTTTGCGAGGCATCGCCGACTCCTTTCGACGCTAAAAGATAGTATGAAGTATAACTAAACACCAAAGAAAAAGGCCGGATAACTAATGAGAATGACTCTCAGTTGTCTCCGGCCCCTTTAATTTTCTTTAATACGGGCTTTGTTATTTGATTTTCATATCTAACGACAAATCCTTTGCGGCTTTAACGCCCATCATCTCTATGAGTGTCATAGCGTTAGCTCCACCGCTGCTATTGGAGTCACCCATTTGTATTTCGGGCACCCATTTTTGTTTTTCAACTGCGGAGGCAAATCGGTTCATGACTCTTTCGTAGGTCGCGAGCTTTTGCGCTAGTGCGCCATCAGCCTGCATTACAAGGCGTTTGTAGGCGCCGTCGCCTTCACCGCGCAGAATTTGTTCCTGCTTATATTCGGCAGCAGCCAGTTTCTTTTGTTCGGCTTCTAGTTTGTATTGCCTTGCCACTTCTACGTTTTTTTCTGCTGAAATAACAGCTATTTCTTTCTGCCTTTGTGCATCGACAATAGACTGTTCTTTAATAACTTCTTTCTCATACTTTGCGGTCATAACATTTGCTTTACCTTGTTCTTCTGAGGTGATGGCATCCTGTTTTGCTCGCTCGGCATTGGCAATGGCAGTAATGATGGCCATTGTTGCTTCACGTTTGGTGGCGATTTGCTGAAGTGTTTTAGGCTCAAAATCCCAGTCAGTAATCTGGAAGCCGTTAACGGTAATACCGTAGTCAGATAAATCGCTATCTAAGTGGATAGGTAGTCCATTGTCGCCATAACTGATGACGGGGACATTCTTAGTCACCGTTTTTCCAGTGCCTTCGTCAACGGTATTGACCTTTTCTAATTTAGTTTGAAATTTACCCATAGAAATCTGTTGGCTAGACCATTGGGTATAGATGCTACGTTTTTCAGCGTAGGCTTCTTCAGAGCTCATTAAACCTGCGGTGAGGTTCATACCTTCTTCTGTGACAGACTTGATCAGTTTTTGTGACACGCCTCGGTTAGATCGAAATGCTTTGTGCAAATGCAGCATGGTTTCTTCATCACTGGGTAATGAGAATCGCGCCTTGCCGTAGACTGTACCCGTACCACCATCTTGATAGCGGACAGAAATTCCGACTTGGTTGATTGATGATCCAACATCAGAATCCGTTTTGTCATAATCAAACGTGATGAGATCATTGTAAACTTCGGTTGTACCAAACCACTGCGGGTAGATGCCTGGGGTGAATTTCACATAGAGTGTACCTGTTGGATATTGGACAACAGTTCTGTGCCCGGCATTGTTGATGCCAAATGCCATAAAAGATACCAGTACAGCTCCCACAAATAATATCCCAACGACGATAAGTTTGGAGGGTATTTTATTGATCATCATATTCATTGATGCTTTCCTTGTTATTGGTGTTATTTTTAGAATTTATATCATTTATTTCTGAAGAAACATCTTGTTGGCGAAGCTTTTCTTCGGCGATTTCTTTATCTATATCAATTAAGTCGCCCTCAAGTTTGACCTCCCTCAGTTCATCTACTTTATTGTCGCGAGTTAAGTAGTCTTTGAGTCGCCATATGAACATGACTAACAAAAAAATAACGGCTAGCAATAGAAGTAATCTAATCATTTGTTCGTCCTTTGATTTACCTTGTATTTTTGAGCAGGATTGGTTGAATTTATTTCACTTACAATTTCTTCTGCAGATGGCGATGTTAGCGTGAAGTAGAAGCTTACAGCCCCGATAACAACGCTAATAACAGAAATAAAATAGGCTCGCGTTGTTTGTTTTTTAAGCTTTTCCTGCTCTGACTTTAATTCTACAAATTTATTGAGAGTTTGAATAATGGGGGATAGTATATATTTGTCACTTTCTTCTTTTGTTTCTTCAGATATTTTTGTAATCCGCACTAATGAAGGTTTTACTTCATCTGGAAGGTCATCAAATGGCTCCTCAGTCTCAATTTCATTGACAAGCTGTTTTAATTTAGAGAATGCTTCGGGGTTATTGGCACCACTAAATATCTTGTAAACAATTTTTCGAGATTGAAACGGTGTTAAATCAAAGGACTTTCCGATGTTAACAATATCTCTGGAGCATAGATTAATTTCACTCCCGAGCTTTGATTCAATATTCCTCTTCATGGCCTCAGCATTCTTTCTCCTTTGGATCGTCATCCATGAAGCAAAGACTATAAATGAGCCAATCACTATTATGTAGCTAATGCCCATAATTAAATTAACAGTTCCTTGAGTCATAATTTCTCCATATTATGGAACATAACAGCTTATTCAAAAGCCTAGGGCCTTACATCACTTTGGCCCCTTATCACGGGCCAAGTGGTTTTCAGTCAAGACTATTCCTGATTATTTACGATGGGTTGGAGTAAAGAGAAGTGTTCTGTGATTTTTCAAAAGAAGCCTAATCCCTGCTTGTATGTTCCAATCCCTTACTTGGATCATAAATCAATTGCTTTGCAGATCAAATGTCTAATATGAAGTCCCTTGTGATCGGGATGCTCTGGGTTAATTCTTAATCGGAAAAGAAATCAGTTCAGGTGTGACGTTTTCAGTGATACTGATATACCAACCATGGTGATGCCAGTCACCCAATACTAATCGTTCACCTTGTTTGTGTTGGTGGCGATTGGGCCGGTGGGTATGACCGTGAATCATGGTGTTCACTTGATACTTCTCCATCTGCCGCTCAACTTCTGAGGCGGTGACATCCATAATATTGTCAGGCTTATTGGCGTTAGCGTTCATGCTTTTGGCGCGCCAGTTTTTGGCGATGTTTTGGCGAGTACTTAGTGGTAGGTGATTTAGGCACCAGCGAAAAAGGGGGTGCCGTGCTTTACGGCGAAATTTCTGATATTGCACATCACTAATACACAGGGTATCGCCGTGCAGTAATAATATTTTGTGGCCCTCAAGCTCGGCTACATGGTGGTCTGACAGAAGGGTGCAGCCAGTTTCACGGGCAAAGCGTTTGTCGATTAAAAAATCCCGATTGCCCTGCATTAAATACAGCTCAGTGCCGTTGTCGGTGAGTGCTTTTAAGGCGGTAATGATTTCTCGTGACAGGGGTGCGGGATCGTCGTCGCCCACCCACGCTTCAAATAAGTCGCCGAGGATATACAGTGCATTTGCTTGCTGTGCCTGATCTTTTAGAAAACCCAGAAACGCCTGGGTCACGGCGGGGCGTTCAGGCGAGAGATGAAGGTCGGAGATTAGTAGCGTCGGCATGTGGAGGCGCAGTAGCTTAGTCAGGTGCTGTGGGCCATGTAACGTTGGCCCACAGGTCTGATTGGGCTAGTTACTTATCGGAGTACGCATCGCTGACAGTAACGCTTTGGATTTCTACAGTATCAACAGGAACGTCCTGGTGGCCACCGCTGTTACCTGTGGCAACGGCTTTAATTTTATTCACTACGTCCATGCCATCGGTCACTTTGCCAAATACGGCATAGCCCCAGCCTTGCGAGTTTTTGCCAGAGTGATTCAGAAAGCCGTTATTTCCAACATTGATAAAGAACTGCGAGCTGGCTGAGTGCGGGTCGTTGGTACGAGCCATCGCCAGTGTGCCTTCGTCATTGGCAAGGCCGTTGTCGGCTTCGTTTTCAATGGATGCACGGCTACTTTTTTCTGTCATCTCAGGGGTGAATCCACCGCCCTGAACCATAAAGCCGTCGATAACACGGTGGAAAATGGTGTTGGTGTAGAAGTCGTCACGACAGTATTGCAGGAAGTTGGCCGCAGAAATTGGCGCCTTGTCAAAATCTAGTTCAATGTTGATGTCGCCAAAATTGGTGTGCAGGGTAATCATGAGAGTGTAATCCTGTAGCTATCAAAGAAGTAAGGGGGCTATGGTACGTTTTTCAGCCAGTAATTTGAACCGCTCTCGGTATTCAGGCTTTATTTGTTGGGGAGGCCAATTATAACGGAGGCTATGGGTTGTGGGTGTCTTCAGGTCGGAGGTGAGGAGTGACCATGGGCGGATCAATCCGCGCTTGCCAACCTTGTACTGCGCCACAGGTGAGAATGAAGCCAATGCCCAGCCACAGCCACATGTCGGGGTAAAAATGCCAGAACAGTATGTCTGCGATTAATGCCATTAGGATATAGCTGTATTCAAAGGGGGCAATAATCACTGGTTTGCCGATACGGAAGGCAGCGATCAATAACATAAAGCCAATGGATGCCGCTGCACCAGAGATTAAGGTGATACCCAGCTGTGTGGCATCGGGTGTGATCCACTGATCTTGCTGCCAGACACTGCTAAGAATGAGTAGTGGGATAAATTGGTAAAAATTCAGTGACCAGTCTGATTCGGTCTTGGACAGGCTTTTTGCCCATAAAATCATAATGGCGTAGGAAAAGGGCAGGCTCAGTAGGGCCAGGTAGTACCAGTTAAGCTCATTGACCTCTGGCTTTAATACCAGGCAAACACCGATAAACCCGATGATAGTGGCAATCCACTGGGTTCTATTGGCGTGTTCTTTGAGTATCAGCGGTGATATGGCCGAGATAATAATCGGCGCGCCAGCCAGGGCCGTTGCAACGGCACTGAGGGGAAATGATTTCACCGCGAGGTAATAGCCAAGACTAACGACGGTAAAGAACAGGCTGCGTAGGGCGTGTTGCAGGGGCTTGGTGACTTTTAGTAAGTGTAATCGCCCGGTAGCAGCCATAAACATCAGTAATACGGAGAGAGAGGCAATGGTCCGCAGGCAGATTAACTGCCCCATAGGCATGCTCTGAAACAGCAGCTTTAGCAGTGAATCTCCCACCAGAAAAGA
This sequence comes from Porticoccus sp., assembly GCA_018066715.1. Lineage (GTDB taxonomy): Bacteria > Pseudomonadota > Gammaproteobacteria > Pseudomonadales > Porticoccaceae > Porticoccus. The sequence continues at coordinate 4,938 of JAGPWA010000063.1, forward strand.
GAACAGGCTCACTTGTAAGTAAAGTATGGCGCGCATGTTAGGCTGGTTTAGTAGCCGGGTCTGGGACTGGGGAAGTGATTGGGTCATAAGCCGATTTTTGTGTGTCTTGGTTGTTGTCGGGAGAGAGGATCAGGGGAGGCGGCTGAAAACTTGTTTATCCGGTTCATCAATAAGTTAGATGAACAGTTTATACCCAACAGCCTGAAGGCTATAATTCCGCTCCTTTTGTAACCCTGTTCCTTTTTATGGAGAAGTGCCCCCGTGGGGCCGGCAGTATGGCAGACGATAACAAACCGCTCAATTTTATTCAGCAAACCATTAATAGCGATCTTGAAGCCGGGATTGTCGACAAGGTTGTCACCCGTTTCCCCCCGGAGCCCAATGGCTATTTACACATTGGTCATGCCAAAGCTATTTGCCTGAATTTTGGGTTGGCGAAACAGTACGGCGGCGATTGTCATTTGCGGTTTGATGACACGAACCCTGAGAAGGAAGAGGATGAATACGTTCAGGCCATTATTGAGGATGTTCAGTGGTTGGGCTTTCAGTGGAGTGGCGAAATTCGCTATGCCTCCGATTATTTCGGCCAACTCTATGAGTGGGCGCAGTACCTAATACGTGAAGGGAAGGCTTACGTCTGCGAACTAAACGCGGAACAGATGCGTGAGTATCGCGGCACTCTGACCGAGCCGGGTAAAAACAGCCCATTTCGTGATCGCCCTGTCGAAGAGAGTTTGATACTTCTTGAGTCTATGAAAAAAGGGGATGTTGATGAGGGGCTTATGACTCTTCGGGCCAAAATTGATATGGCCTCGCCCAATGTCAGCCTCCGTGACCCGGTGATGTATCGGGTTAAGAAGGTGCCGCATCACCGTACGGGTGATGCCTGGAATATCTATCCGGCCTACGATTTTGCCCATGGTCAGGAAGATGCCATTGAGGGTGTCACTCACTCCATCTGCACCTTGGAATTTGCTTCTAACCGCCCCTTGTATGATTGGTTTGTTGAAAACTTGCCGGTGCCATCAACACCACATCAGTATGAGTTTGGCCGACTGAATCTTAATTACAGTGTTACCAGCAAGCGCAAGCTCAAGCAGTTGGTGGATGAGGACCATGTGGATGGCTGGGCTGACCCGCGGATGCCGACGATTGCTGGGATGCGTCGTCGTGGAGTGCCCGCCGTTTCTATTCGAAACTTCTGTGACAGCTTGGCTGTGTCAAAAACCGATGGCATGGTGGATATGTCTCAGCTTGAGCACTTTATTCGCGATGAGCTGAATACCAATGCACCCCGTGCTATGACGGTACTGCGACCCTTAAAAGTGGTGATGACTAATCTGCCTGAAGATCATTTGGAGCAATTAATAGCACCGAGGCACCCAAATCAGGATATCGGTGATCGCACCTTGCCATTTACTCGTGAAATCTATATTGATCAGAACGATTTCAAAGAAGAATACAGCAAGAAATTCAAGAAAAAGCTGACACCGGGTAAACGTATTCGGTTACGTAACGGCTATGTGATTGAAGCCGATGATTATGTGAAGAACGAGGCCGGTGAAGTGGTTCAAGTGAATGCCAGCTTGGTGCCAGATACGCTGGGTAAAGACCCGGCAGATGAGGTTAAACCCAAGGGTGTGGTTCATTGGGTATCAGTCCAGCATTCAGTGGATTGTGATATTTATATGTACGACCGTTTATTCAGTGATCCTCTGCCCGATGCGGGTGACAAGAACTTCCTTGATGGAATTAACCCAGACTCTCTTCAAATACTGACGGGGTGCAAGGCCGAACTCAGTCTTGCCGATGCGACAGAAAGTACAACCTATCAATTTGAGCGGGAAGGGTACTTTTGTAAGGATGCCCAAAGCAGTAGCTCGGACAAGTTAGTGTTTAATCAAACCATCGCACTGAGGTCTACCTGGGCAGAAGCGGGCGCTTGATACTGGCTCAGTGGTAACCCAAATAATTTTTTGTAATTTAGAACAGCATTTCAGCTAAGACAAGACAACATAAGATACGACAACCTAAGATGCGACAACTATGACACTGCATATTTACAACACGCTGACTCGTGAAAAAGAAGTCTTTAAGCCTATAGAGCCAGGCAAAATCAGTATGTATGTCTGCGGTATCACCGTGTATGACTACTGCCATATTGGCCATGCTCGTGTGTTGGTGGCATTTGATGTCATTACCCGGTTTTTGCGCTCACAGGGTTGGGATGTTAACTACGTTCGAAATATCACTGATATCGACGATAAAATTCTCAATCGTGCCGACGAAAATGGTGAGCTGTATTCAGACTTAACCCAGCGCATGATTGATGCTATGCATGAGGATGAGCAGGAACTGGGTGTTTTGCCACCCAATATTGAGCCGCGCGCCACCGCTCATATGGATGAGATTCTGACCATGGTGCAGATTTTGGTGGATAACCACTATGCCTATGCGACAGATAACGGCGATGTTTATTACCGCGTCAGTCGTTTTCCTGAATACGGTAAATTAAGTCATCGCAACCCCGATGACTTGTTGGCGGGCGCCCGCGTTGCGGTGGGTGATATTAAGGAAGACCCTCGGGATTTTGCCCTGTGGAAAGGCGCTAAATCGGGTGAAGTGAGTTGGGAGTCCCCTTGGGGGCCTGGCCGCCCCGGCTGGCATATTGAGTGTTCTGCCATGTCTACCTGCTGCCTTGGTGACACGTTTGATATTCACGGTGGTGGACCTGACTTGCCGTTCCCTCACCACGAAAATGAAATAGCTCAAAGCGAAGCTGCCACGGGCAAAAAATATGTACATTACTGGATGCACGCGGGTGCTGTTCGGGTCGACGATGAAAAAATGTCTAAGTCATTGGGCAACTTTTTTACCATTCGTGAGGTGTTGAAAAAATACCACCCCGAAGTCGTACGTTACTTCCTACTGTCGAGCCATTACCGCAGTCCTATCAGTTATTCTGAAGACAACCTGATGGAAGCCAAGGGCGGCCTGGAGCGTTTCTATACGGCACTACGGCCCTTTGCCGCTGTAGCTGCTGCACCGTTGGCCGATTTAAAAGGTAGCGAGCATTATCAGCGTTTTGTTCACGCAATGAACGATGACTTCAATAGTCGCGAAGCATTGGCTGTGATGTACGACCTTGTGCGTGAAATTAATACCGTGGCAAAGACTGATATTAAGCGGGCAGAAGGGTTGGTGGCTGAATTGAAGGCCATGGGTGCTGTGTTGGATATTCTGGGTACAGATCCAGAGGCCTTTATGCAGGGCAGTAGTTTGGTTGATGGCACGAATAACCTTGAGGCTGAGCAAATCGAGGCATTGATTGCCGATCGAGTTGCCGCGAAAAAATCCCGGGATTTTTCTCGTGCTGATGAAATTCGTGAGGAGTTATTATCTCAGGGTGTGGTGTTGGAAGATTCTCGGGAAGGGACCACTTGGAGACGGGAATAACTGGTCATACAGAATTAGGTGCTGAACCATTGAGTTGAACTAGTGTGCTAAATTATATAGAACCCGTTTTTCGTCCCCCCAGTGAAGCCCGGTCACTGATTCTTCAGGTGACCAATGGCTGCTCATGGAACAACTGTACATTCTGCGAAATGTACACCGCACCCCAAAAGAAATTCAGTGTAAAAACAGCCGAACAAATAACTCAGGAGTTGCAACAGGTTGCGGCTTCTGGTGTTCCTGTGCGCCGGGTGTTTCTGGCAGATGGCGATGCTATGGCGATGTCGTTTCGCCGGTTAAAAGACGTCCTGTTGTTAATCCGACAATACTTGCCCGATGTACAGCGGGTCTCCTCTTACTGTCTGCCCCGTAACCTAAAAAATAAGTCAGTGGATGAGTTGGCTGAACTTGAGAAGTTGGGCTTAAAGCTAATGTATGTAGGCTGTGAATCCGGTGATGATCTTGTGTTAGGAAAGGTCTCTAAAGGGGAGAGCTATCAGTCCTCTCTGGTGGCCTTGAAGAAGATCAAACAGGCAGGAATAAAAAGCTCGGTCATGATTCTTAATGGCCTGGGTGGCCAGCTTTATTCAGAGCAGCATGCGATAAACTCAGCACTGTTGATGAATGAAATACAGCCCGAATACCTTTCAACCCTGGTGGTCAGTTTTCCTGGTGGCGTAGAGCGTTTTGAAGAAGGTTTTGGTGGTGATTTTCAACCGTTACAGCAGCTTGATCTGTTTAAGGAAATGGACATGTTGTTGAGCACGTTGACCTTGGAGAAAACAGTCTTCCGCAGTGACCATGCCTCTAATTATCTGGTGCTAAAAGGTACATTGTCTCGTGATAAAGAACGGTTGTTAGCTCAGGTAAGAACAGCCATTCACAATCCCGATCAGATTCATTTGCGCCAGGAATGGCAGCGGGGACTTTAGTCCCTTCTTTCTGAGAATGTGCTCAGGTTTCTCATCCTCATATAGCGCGAAATCGGGGCTACCCAATCGGGTTCTGGAACCTGCGTTACTGATATTCGCTAAGGGATTTTTTGGCTTCATATAAGGATTCTTATTCTATAACGGGAGGACTGGGTAACATTTGGATGCTTTGCCTCAACCAAAAGAGCTTCAGCTAATCAAGGATGAATATCAATTACATTTGATGGGGTTTGGGCAGGAAAATCTACTCCTCTTAACATGTTATGAGGATGGTCGCAACAGATTTTATTTATAGTCGGCATCGCCCTTCTTTCGCTTCAATTTGCAACTTTTCCTGTCTTTGGTGCTGCTGCGGAGTCTGAAATCAGGTAAAATATGCGCGTTTTTCCCGGTGAAACGGCAGGTTAGACCGCCACGATAATAGAGAGAGGCTTTGTGAGTAAAATGAGTTTATATACTGACTATTTAAAAGAAATTGCGCTTCGTGCGAAAGAGCTCGGCTTGCACCCCAAACCCATCGATAGCGCCGATCTTCTGGCCGAAATCATCGAGCAAATTAAAGACACTGCCCACGAACATCGTGCAGATTCGCTAAAGTTTTTTATCTACAACACCCTGCCGGGCACCACGAGTGCGGCTGGCGTGAAGGCTAAATTTCTCAAGCAAATTATCCTTGGCGAAGAATCCGTCGAAGAAATTACGCCTGAGTTTGCTTTCGAACTACTTTCACACATGAAGGGTGGCCCTTCTGTTGAAGTGCTTCTAGACTTGGCTCTTGATGACAACCAAGAAGTAGCAAAGCCTGCAGCAGAAGTTTTAAAGACTCAGGTTTTCCTTTACGAAGCCGATACCGATCGCCTAGAAGCAGCATACAAAGCTGGCAACGAGCTTGTTAAAGATATTCTTGAAAGCTACGCCGACGCTAAGTTCTTCACCCAACTACCTGATATCGATGAAGAAATTAAAGTTGTCACTTATATTGCGGGCGTGGGTGATATCTCGACTGACTTGCTTTCTCCAGGCGACCAAGCGCACTCACGCTCTGACCGTGAGCTACATGGCCAGTGCATGATCACACCTGAAGCACAGCAAGAAATTCGCGACTTACAAGCACAGCACCCTGATAAGAAAATTATGCTTATCGCTGAGAAAGGCACCATGGGTGTTGGTTCTTCACGTATGTCTGGTGTGAACAACGTAGCTTTATGGGCGGGTAAGCAAGCAAGCCCATACATTCCATTTATAAACATCGCGCCTGTTGTTGCTGGCACCAATGGTATCGCACCCATCTTCTTAACAACTGTCGGTGTAACTGGCGGTATCGGGCTTGACCTTAAAAACTGGGTGAAGAAAGTTGATGCTGATGGTAATACAGTCGTTGACGAAAATGGCGATTCTGTACTTGAGGAAGCCTACTCTGTTGCGACTGGTACAGTGTTAACCATTAACTCCAAAGAGAAAAAGCTCTACATCGACGGTCAAGAGTTGGCTGATGTATCTGATGCTTTCACTCCACAAAAAGTGGAGTTCATGAAAGCTGGTGGTTCTTATGCGGTTGTATTTGGTAAGAAACTTCAAACATTTGCAGCTGAAACTCTAGGTGTTGAGGCTCCTCAGGTTTACGCGCCATCTAAAGAGATTCTTGCTAAAGGGCAAGGGCTTACCGCTGTTGAAAAAATCTTTAACCGCAACGCGGTTGGTGTGTCTACTAACGAATCACTACTCAGCGGTTCAAATGTACGCGTTAAAGTTAACATTGTTGGCTCACAGGACACTACTGGCCTGATGACCTCTCAAGAGCTTGAGTCAATGGCTGCTACCATTATCTCTCCAAGCGTTGACGGTGCTTACCAATCTGGTTGTCACACTGCTTCCGTATGGGATAAGAAAGCACAGACCAACATTCCACGACTAATGAAGTTCATGAATGACTTCGGCCTGGTCACTGCGCGTGACCCTAAAGGCGTCTATCACGCAATGACTGACGTTATTCATAAGGTCCTTAACGACATTACCGTAGATGACCGCGCCATTATCATCGGTGGTGACTCGCACACGCGTATGTCTAAAGGCGTTGCCTTTGGTGCGGACTCCGGTACCGTTGGATTAGCGCTGGCTACTGGTGAATCGACTATGGTGATACCTGAATCGGTTAAAGTAACGTTCAAAGGTCACATGAAGAGCCACATGGACTTCCGCGACATCGTGCATGCAACACAATTGCAGATGCTAGAAAAGTTCAGCGGTGACAACGTTTTCCAAGGCCGTGTTATTGAAGTTCATATCGGCACCTTGCTTGCTGACCAGGCTTTCACCTTTACTGACTGGACTGCAGAAATGAAAGCTAAGGCTTCCATCTGTATTTCTGAAGATGAAACCTTGATCGGATCATTGGAACTGGCTAAGAGCCGTATCCAGATTATGATCGACAAAGGCATGGAAAACTCAGCGAAGACACTTGCTGGTTTGATCAAGCTAGCAGACAAACGCATCGAAGAAATCAAGTCTGGCGAAGTACCTGCTTTGGCTCCTGACAACAACGCTAAGTACTATGCAGAGGTTGTTGTTGATCTAGATGCAATCGAAGAGCCTATGATCGCTGACCCTGACGTGAATAACGATGATATCTCTAAGCGTTATACTCACGATATTATCCGCCCTGTGTCTTTCTACAATGACAAGCCTGTGGACTTAGCTTTCGTTGGTTCTTGTATGGTTCACAAAGGCGACATGCAAATCATCGCGCAGATGTTGCGAAACATTGAAAAGCAACAGGGTTCGGTAGAATTTAAGGCACCTCTTGTCGTTGCTCCACCGACTTACAACATTGTTGATGAGTTAAAAGCTGAAGGCGACTGGGAGATCCTTGAGAAGTATGCTGGCTTTGTTTTTGACGATAACAACCCGAAAGGCGAAGCACGTACTAAGTATGAGAATATTCTCTATCTGGAACGCCCCGGCTGTAACCTGTGTATGGGTAACCAAGAAAAAGCAGAGCCAGGCGATACCGTTATCGCTACGTCAACACGTCTGTTCCAAGGCCGTGTAGTTGGTGATGCTAAAGACAAGAAAGGTGAGTCCTTGTTAGGTTCAACGCCTCTTGTTGTTCTTTCGGCAGTTCTTGGTCGTTTCCCAACTCTCGAAGAGTATAAGAATGCTGTTGAAGGCATTAACCTTACAGACTTCAAGCCACCTGCAGTCGAGCTAAGCACAGAGCCTACCACTCAGCCTCTAAGAATTGTTGGCAGCTGATCCCTAGATCTGTCAAATTGATTGAATTTGATCGAGAGCCCTCCCTATTAAAAATAGGGGGGGCTTTTTAATGGGTCGCCTATTGTTTAAATAGGGGAGGTGCTAATGGACGTGGCACCGCCATAATTTTCCAGCCTGAAAGTCTTTAGCAATCAGGGAGAGTATTTCCGGTTGCGTGTGTTCGTTCGGTAAGTCAGTTGCCAGAGAAGCAACCTGATGTTTTTCTTCATCGGGAGAGGCACACAAATGGACATTGCGAATAGCGTCACTATCTAATGCGGTTACCACTCGAATATGCATCAAGCTTCTCCGTAGATTTGGGGTAAAAGAAAGGTTTTGACCCCAGTCTTACGTTGTAGGGACGGTGAGTGGCAGGGTTTTTGTGTCTACCCAATTTTCCGGCACCCCTAATGTTTCTCCAATCTCTTTGACCACTTTTTCTGCGGTGGCACGATAGCCAGTGAGTTTGCCACCATAGATACCTAGATAATGGGGCCGCCTTGGCTGATCAGTGATTAAGCGTACTTCCCGGCTGCGGTGATAGTGTTTCTGCCGACCACTTGGCAGTACTCGTAATCCCGCCATTTCGCCACAAACGTTGCCATCATATTCAGGGAAGTGGGAGGCTAATACGTCAAGCAGGTATTGACGTTCTTGCTCGGTCGGTGAAGCATCTTCAGGATTGCCTTCAAATAGCGTTTCAGTTGTGCCCAAAAGGGTCTTGTCGTACCAAGGTGAAACAAAGACGGCGCGGTTATCAGTGGGAGATTCTAGGTAGAAACACTGGTCGCTAATTTTTTTGTCGAGGATTAAGTGTGCACCCTGAACGAGATCGACTTCGATTGATCTGGGAGGAGGCGAGATAGCACTGGCAACGTGGTTTACCCAAGGGCCTCCTGCATTCACAAGGAAGCGACACGAAACACTGTTTTCATCTTTGGTTTGGGTGCTGTTTTTATCGGGACTAGTTTTATAGCAAACTCGGTAGCCATCCTCAGTTTTTTCTGCCTTGATAAATTCTGCCGGGCAGCAAGTTTCAGCACCCAGTGATACTGCGGACTGAATGACAGCTGCTGTCAGTTTGGCATCATCGGTTTGGGCATCATGGTAACGGTAGACCTTTTGAAGGTCTTTGGTTTCTAGCCCATCCAGCTCTCCCCACTGTGACTCAGGGACGACTTCAAATTTAGATTCTTCATGAAAACCTGACAGCATCCAATACAGGGTGAGGCCTGAGTGTATTTGCCAGGAATGGTAGTTTGAATGTTTATAGATGGGGAGGTAAAACCAGTTGGAATGTACCAGTTCCGGGGCATTCTTTAGCAGTAGGGCGCGTTCTTGGAGGCCTTCCTGCACCAGTGACAGTTCACCGCTCTCTAAATAACGCAGGCCACCGTGAATGAGCTTGCTGGATTTACTGGAGGTGCCAGCCGCCCAGTCCGTTTTTTCCAGAATTAATGTGGAGTACCCGGCCGCTTGAGCCGCTTGAGCAACCCCTGCACCTTGAATGCCGCCACCGATCACCACCACGTCATAGGTGGTTTCGTTATTATTGTTCATGATGAGTAGTGCTCATGCTTGCTGCCTCTACTGCTACAAAAAAGAGTCTATGTCAGAGTGCTCTATGGGACAGGTTTTGTATCATGCCACCAATATCAAAGGTTTCTACCATATCAGCACCTCGATCAAACCAGGCAATGGTTTGGTCTGGGTCTTCTACCTCGTATATGACCACGGTGCTTTCAATGTGATCTAGCGTCATCCCGTCGGGAACCTTCTCTGTGTCACAAAAGATAAATTCAGGTTGAATCTCGGCGATAAATGATTCTTCCAAATCATCCCATTCCTTCAGTACTAAACCGAGACGAGGGTAGCCCTGTATCCAAGCATGATGGATAAACTCGTCACTAAAGCTGATTAAAACACACTGGTTGGTGACGGGTTTCAATCCGTTGGTGATAGCGTCAGTGACGATGTTGTAAGCCTGCTCAATGCCTTCGATGTGAATACCTGAACGTTTGAGCTCAATAAAGGCGGTCACTTGTGGATGGGCTGAGAGTAAATGCACCAGCGCAGTTAACGGTGTGATTGTCTCGTGATTAAACTGGCTTCCCAGGCGCTCCGGTTCAGATGCTGGGGTCTGGGTGAGTTCTGATAGGTTGAGAAGGTGTACGGCATTATCCAACCCACTGATACGGTCCATCAGCGTGTCGTGATAAAGAACCGGTTGATGGTCGGCGCTGAATTGAATGTCGGTTTCAATAAAATGCGCACCAGCTTCAATGGCCTTGCTGATACCCAGCAGGGTGTTTTCTGGGAAGTTCTTTGGATAGCCCCTGTGAGCCACTAGTCGATCCGCCAGCATCTAACAAATCCTCTTTCCAGCCTACACCTTAATCCTAGTGTCTATTGGCCTGTGTGCCTAGTGGCTTTTAACTCTCCCGTTAGGGGCGGCAATGAATGATCGCCCTGGGTTATAGGGCCTAGGGTTATAGGGCCTAGGGTTCTAGAGCCCGGGTTTTAGAGCATCGGGTTTTAGAGAGTGTGCTCAGACCAGCTTTTTCTCGCCAGCTTCTACAGATTGTAGAATGAGTGTGTTGATAGTCATTGGGCCCACGCCTCCAGGCACTGGAGTGAGGGCAGCGACACGATCATGTAGTGGCGCTAGCTCGATGTCACCTATACCGCCGGGGTGATAGCCTGCATCTACAACAACGGCCCCATCTTTGATCCAGTCGGCTTTGATGAATTCAGGTTTTCCCACTGCACCGACAACAATATCGGCACCCTTAATGATTTCAGGTAGGTTTTTAGTGCGAGAATGGCAAATGGTCACAGTAGCGTTGGCATTAAGCATCATCATCGCCATCGGCTTGCCGAGAATGGGGCTACGGCCCACGACAACAGCATGTTTGCCCTCAATAGGGATGTCGTAAGCAGCTAACAGGCGCATGATGCCCTGTGGTGTTGCAGAGCCGTAGGCTTCTTCTCCCATGGCCATACGGCCAAATCCCAAGCAGGTGACACCGTCTACATCTTTGCCGAGAGCGATGTTGTCAAAGCAATCACGCTCTTCAATTTGCCCGGGTACTGGATGCTGTAGAAGGATGCCCTGGCAGTTTGGGTTAGCGTTCAATTCATCGATTTTGGCCATCAGTTCTTCAGTGGTTGTCTCATCGGGCATTTCCACCGCAATTGATTCCATGCCAACACGTTTGCAGGCATTTTGTTTCATTCGCACATAGGTGGCAGAGGCTGGATCGCCGCCCACTAAAATAGTGGCAAGCATTGGAGCTTGGCCAGCGTTGCGCTCTTTGAGCTGCGCAACGCGCTCAGTCAATTCAGCTTCAGTTTGCTGGGCAATGGCTTTGCCATCGAGAATTAGTGCTGGCATGAGTGGGTAGACTCCGAGTCAATGTTGGGAAAGGCAGCATTTTCGCATTTCGCTTTGTTCCTGTGAAGGGAATCTGTCAATCCGATAGAACGCTTTTTGATTGACGAGGCCGACTGTCGTCAGTATCATGCGCACCTCTCGAAAAGAGGGTCTATACGACATCGGGGATTAGCGCAGTTTGGTAGCGCGCCTGCTTTGGGAGCAGGATGTCGGGGGTTCGAATCCCTCATCCCCGACCACTTTTCTTGAGAAAAGCACTTTGTTGAGCGCCCGTAGCTCAGCTGGATAGAGCAACGGCCTTCTAAGCCGTGGGTCGCAGGTTCGAATCCTGCCGGGCGCGCCATCCAGCCAGTCAGTGCAATCAATGGTGGCTGTAGCTCAGTTGGTAGAGTACAGGATTGTGACTCCTGTTGTCGCGGGTTCGATCCCCGTCAGCCACCCCATTTTTCCTGTTCTTCAAATTAGATGCTAGTATTTCTACCGTTCAAGGAGATACTGAACGCGTCGTTATGCCCAACTTTTTTTTCTTAGCTAGATATTTGTGGAAACTCACTGGCGTAAAGCTCAATCCATTCTTCTGCGGCCTGTTCACTGGTGAGAACTAGACCTTTTTCAGCTTTAAGTCTTTTGCGATAGTTTTCGATCTGACAAATTTGTTCAATCATCTTAACTTGAAACGCCACGGATTCTTCTTGAAAGGCGACCCCAACCAAAAACATAGTGTCATCTTGTTTGCACCATCGAACAATGCCATTGACCACACATTTAGGAACACTAATGGGGATAGAAATGCGGATAGGTTCACCGGTATTGATAGGGTGTTGGCTTTCAAAACACAATCCTCCTTCGCCCGCATCTTTTGCCTGAGTCATTTTATTTAAGCTCCCCACACTAAACTCGAGGGGAATTGACGTTGGGTGGCGAATAAATTGACGAGTATGAAAAGTCATTACTGAAGTCCACTATTAATGCGCTGGTTTTATTATATGCCTCTTGCTAGCAGATTAAGCAACCCCCTTAATGGAACCACAACGCACACATGTCACATGGTTGAGCCCGGTTTTTTTGAGTAACGATGAGCCAGGAATTCACCGAATATAGAGGTTTTCTCTACTAATACGGGCGATGATGGCGTTAAAAGCAAGGTGTAAGGGCGTTCGATATTTCGCGTCTTTTTTCTCCTTGTGATACTTCGATTATCCTTTTCAATCTTCAGTTTGTTACGGCGAGTACTGCTGATTCTGGTAGAATAGCGCTAACTCCCCCTTAGATCAGGAATACCCTCTTGCCTCTGTTAAAAGCATTACCGTTACACACGCAGTTATTAAAAGCCCTTGAGAAACTGGACTTTACTGAAGCAACAGCAGTACAGGCACAGACGATACCGGCCACCATGGCGGGTAAGGATTTAATGGTGTCGGCACAGACGGGCAGTGGTAAAACAGCCGCCTTTCTATTGCCAATTTTACACCGCATGTTGACCCATGAAGCACCGAACAGTGGAACACGCGCGTTGATTTTGCTGCCTACGCGTGAACTGGCACTACAGACGCAGCAGCATTTTGAACAGTTAGCCGCTTTTACCTACATTAAATCTGGCCTGATCATTGGTGGTGAAGCATTTAAACACCAAGTGGCAACACTACGAAAAAACCCCGAAGTTTTGATCGCAACGCCGGGACGCTTAGTTGAGCATATCGAAAAAGGCACCCCCGACTTTAAAGACTTGGAAGTATTTGTACTGGATGAAGCAGACCGCATGCTTGATATGGGCTTTGCTGTCGATATGTACACCATTGCTGAGAGTTGTAATAAGCAGCGACAAAATTTGTTGTTCTCGGCAACGTTAAAACATAAAGAGCTTGGGCGTATCAGTGCGACGTTCAAAGATCCGAAATTTATTGAAGTAGATTCACACCGACAACAACATAGCCATATCACACAGCAGCTGGTTTTGGCTGATGATATAAAACACAAAGAGAAATTGGTGGCTGCGCTGTTGGCTGAAGAGCGAGCCGGTGAAGAGCAGGCTCGTAAAGTCTTTGTTTTTTGTAATACCCGGATACAGTGTCAGCAGTTAAGTAATTTTTTACGCTATAAGAAATTCAAAGCAAATTGTATTCACGGTGAAATCCCGCAGAGTGATCGAAAACAAATAATGAATCAGTTCAGGCAGGGCGGGATAGATGTGTTAGTCGCTACTGATCTTGCTGCCCGTGGGTTGGATATCGATGACGTAGACGTAGTGATTAACTTTAACATTGCTCAGTCTGGCGATGATCATGTCCACCGTGTAGGTCGTACCGGTAGAGCAGGGCAGGAAGGTAAAGCCGTCACGTTGATTGATGGTAACGAATGGAACCAGATGTCCAGCATTGAGCGTTATCTGAAAATTCGTTTTGAGCGTCGGGTTGTCGCTGGTTTGAAAGCCAATTATAGCGGTCCAAAAAAGATTAAAAAATCAGGTAAAGCTGCGGGCACTAAAAAGAAAAAAGTCGATCCAAAAAAAGCCAAAACAGCAAACTCTAAGTCCAAAAAGCCTAAGTCTAAAAAGTCTGGGGCAGCAAAGGCTGAGTCAACAAAATCCAGGCCATCAAAGAAAAGCACAATAACGTCTGGGGGCGGTGATGGTTTTGATGTCCTTCGAAAGAAATAGCGCAGCCTATCAAGTGATAAGCAGAGTATTGGAAGAGGCTAGGCCCTAAGTGAACGTTGAGCACATCTATATATCTCCAGAAGCCGGTAAGTCTCAACAGTCTTGCCAGAAAATTGAACTGGTGGCTGGCAAAGGAATTGTCGGGGATAGGAATTACGGGCTATCCAAGTGGCCAGGACAAAATTTAACCCTGATTGAATTAGAAGAAATTGAACGTTTTATTCGTGAACAAAATATAGAAAATGACCTTTCCATCACTCGTCGAAATATCCTCACTCGAGGTGTGCGATTAAATGAACTGGTTGGAAAAGAATTCAACATTGGAGATGTAACGCTAAGAGGGGTAGAGCTGTGTGAGCCTTGCCGTAGTCTTGGTGCAGCACTTGAAAGCTCTGCCTTATCGTCAAAGTTGGTCATAGAAAGGTTTCTTCATCGCGGTGGATTAAGAGTTGATGTGTTGACATCAGGTGTCATCGAGCTTGGTGCGAAAATAACCA
>JAGPWA010000096.1 GCA_018066715.1 Porticoccus sp.
CCTTCTTGATACCAAGGACCTTTCTTCCATTGTGGATACGTTGTCTGAAAGTCTCAGTAACGATTTTCAAGTGGAATTTCACAGTTTGACCCTATTTGGTGACCTGAAATCTATCCCTACATGTAATGCCAAGATAGTTAGCCAGGAGCAAGCCAACAAGCGGGTTGGTACATTACTGCGAACCAACCGTGCAATCTGCGGTGTACTTGGTAGCGACGAACTGGAATTTTTATTTGGTGAGCAATCTGCCAAGGTGGGTTCTGTCGCCGCTGTGCCACTGTCTCACGGCTCGGCATTCGGTATCCTAGCTATCGGCCACTCTGACCCCAACTATTATCGCAGCAGCATGGGCACACTATTCATCACCTATATCGCCGAGGTCTTGAACCGAATTACACCCAGCCTGCTTCAAAAGTAGCGAGGTGCTGGCACATGAGCTCCTCGCTCATCGAACGACTCGCAGAATTCGAACGACACCTTCGCACCGAGAGACGGCTGTCCAGCTACACGGTGCAAAGCTATAACCGCGACCTCAACAAACTGGCTGACTGGTGTAAACAACAAAACATCCAACACCCAGACCAACTTGACCCACAACATATTCGCCAGTGCATGGCATCACTTCACCGAGGTGGGCTCGGGGGTCGCAGCCTTCAACGCTGGCTCTCCTCTCTACGCACTTTTTTTAACTACGGCCTTAAAAATCGCTGGGTCAAATCTAATCCAGCCAATGGTCTTGCTGCGCCAAAATCTCCCAAAAAGTTACCCAAAACGCTAGATGTCGACCAGGTGGCTCAATTTGTATCCTTGTCCGGCAACAGCTGGATCGACTGCCGCGACCACGCCATCATTGAGCTTCTATACTCCTCCGGGTTGCGGCTCGCAGAACTGGTCGGGGTAAACCTCACCGATATTGATCTCAGAGATGCCATCATCATCGTCACGGGTAAAGGCAATAAAACCCGGCAGTTACCGGTGGGCCGACATGCAATTGATGCCCTAAAAACTTGGTTAAAGAGTCGCCGTGAAGTGGCCAGCACCGATCAAACCGCACTATTTTTAAGCCAGCGAGGCAACCGTATTTCGCCGCGGACTATTCAGGATCGCCTCAAGAAAATTAGTATCAAACAAGGGATGCCCGGAAAAGTGCACCCCCACATGCTGCGCCACTCTTTTGCTAGCCATCTATTGGAGTCAAGTGGTGACCTGCGAGCTGTCCAAGAGTTATTAGGACACGCCAATATCTCTACTACCCAAATCTATACCCATCTGGATTTTCAACACCTGGCCAAAGTCTATGACAAGGCACACCCTCGCGCCCAAAAAAAGAAAGATGATTAAGCACTCCACGACTTAATACACAAAATACTCTCCACCAGCTACTCCTTGACCGGCTCAGCAAAATTTTTATCTATTAATATGAAAGTCGACTAAACTTTTTCGCTCATCAGGGCTCTAACCTTTTTCATCATCACCAATACATGGAGTTGCCACCGTGCATAAGCTGTTAATCCTCCCTCTACTACTTCTCACACTAGCCTGCCAAGCACATGACGACCCGAATAGACGACTGATTTCAACCAACGGTTACGGCGAAGTGAAGGTGAAACCGGATATTGCCATCGTCAACCTCAGCGTGCGTGCAATCCATAAATCTGGCAAAGCCGCAAAGCTGGATGTAGATGACCGGGTAAACAACTTTCTTGATTCACTTGAGAACATGAAAATTAAGCAGGAGGATATTATCGCTTCATCCATCCGGCTCAATCCACGGTATGAACACAACAGTGGCACTCGACGTTTTACTGGCTATGAAGCCGTGAGAACACTCTCTGTCACACTGCACGACATGGGACAACTCACCGCCGTGATGGATCAGGCGCTCGAACAACGCCTGGAAGGTATCGACAACATTCGCTACGACAATAGCCAGATGGACACCCACATTCAATCTGCTCATCAACTGGCTATTTCAGACTCCAAAACCAAGGCGGCAGCACTGGCCAAAGCCTATGGTGCAGAACTGGGGCCAATTATTCGCATCGACTATCACCGCAACACCCCGACTTATCGAGGTGCAGCAAAGAACTCTTCCATGGAAGGCGTTCAAATGATGCGGGCTGCCCCATCACGCCCAGGCACCTATCTACCGGACCAAATCACTTATAGCGATAATATTCAGGTTCAGTTTGACTTGATTATTAACCCCTAATCAGAGAGGCAGTCCTTCATCAGAGGAATTGCCCTTCGATAAAGAGATAACCCATGAGTGACCTATCTGCGATTCACCTGACTAAGCAACGTAACCAACAACCAAAGGTTGGTATCAGTGCCTGCTTGGTGGGCAATAAGGTACGCTATGACGGTGGAGACAAATACCACCAATTGATCAACAAGGAATTATCTCCCTGGCTCGATTTACAAGTGATCTGCCCAGAAGTGGAAGCAGGGCTGGGCATACCACGCCCGCCCATTCACTTAGTGGAAGATCAGGGGGGAACCCGTGCCCTCGGCATAGAACACAAGGACCTTGATGTTACTGATAGATTAGAGACGGCGGCTCAACAGCTTACTAAATCCCAACCTCAGGACTTGTGTGCTTATATTGTGAAGTCGCGCTCACCCAGTTGTGGTGCCGGCTCTACCCCGAGTTATGACCTAACGAATAAGCAGGTCGGGACTGGCGATGGTTTATTTGTGAGAGCACTCAAGACTGCTCACCCTAATATAGTGGTGATTGAAGAAAGTAGTCTCAGTGATACTCAGAGGTGTAAAGAATTTCTGGAACAATGCTACCTGTTGAGTGAACTCTAGCCCCAAGCTGGCTCTAAACGTACGCAAACAGGGCCAAACGAATACAAATCAGACGGCTTCGCTTCCAGTTTCACCGGTGCGAATACGAATCACCTCCTCCAATGTGGTGATGAAGATTTTCCCATCGCCAATCTTTCCTGTCTGAGCTGATTTGATGATCGCTTCAACCACAGTGTCAACCTGGTCATCATCAACAGCAATTTCCAATTTAACCTTGGGCAAGAAATCCACCACATATTCTGCGCCACGATAGAGTTCAGTGTGACCCTTCTGACGGCCAAAACCTTTCACTTCAGAGACAGTGATGCCCTGCACACCTATGTCGGCTAGCGCTTCTCGAACATCATCCAATTTGAAGGGTTTTACCACAGCTGTAATAAGCTTCATATGACTACCTTTATACCTTTTTTTATGGTGGATCAATCTCTGGAAAAGATACACGTTCCGCTATTGAATTGCACCCTTGAATTGAGCGCTTGTATTAAACCCACAGGCCAACTTTTCCATCAACAATAAAAAAAGGGGCCGGTCTAAACGACCAGCCCCCAAAAGTGGAGAAAAATAGTGGGAAAAGTTACTTGTTCGCAGAAAACTCTGGGTAGGCTTCAATGCCGCATTCCGACACGTCTACACCTTCATACTCTTCCTGCTCACCGACTCGAATACCGAGAGTAGCTTTCAGAATAGCCCAAACAATCAAGCTGGTAACAAAGGTCCAAGCGAAGATCACACCGATACCGGTAAGCTGACCCATCAAAGTAGCATCTTCGTTGCCAGAGAGGCATACAGCCAATAGGCCCCAGATACCAACCACACCGTGGACAGAGATAGCCCCGACAGGATCATCGATTTTCAGCTTGTCCATAGTGGTCACCGAGAAGACAACAATGATGCCGCCGATGGCGCCAATCAATGTAGCACCAAGGCCACCCCAAGCGAGGGGCTCAGCGGTAATAGCAACCAGCCCTGCCAACGCACCATTCACTGCCATAGTAAGGTCAGCCTTACCAAACATGATATGAGCGAGGAGCAATGCGGCAATCAAGCCACCGCAAGCAGCCGCATTAGTGTTGACGAAGATATCTGCAACTGCATTGGCCTCACCAATATCAGATATCTTTAATTCCGAGCCACCATTAAAGCCAAACCAGCCCATCCAGAGGATAAACATACCGATGGCTGCCAGTGGCATATTGGCACCGGGAATCGCATTGATCTGCCCATCTTTGGTGTACTTGCCTTTACGTGCGCCAAGTAATAATACGCCGGCCAACGCTGCAGTAGCGCCACACAAATGTACGACACCTGAGCCAGCAAAGTCTTGGAAGCCCGCAGCATGAAGAAAGCCGCCGCCCCATTTCCACATACCCTGCATTGGGTAGATAAAGCCGGTCATCGCTATGGCAAAGATCAGGAATGCCCATAGTTTCATCCGCTCAGCGACTGCACCAGATACGATCGACATCGCCGTGGCAACAAATACCACCTGGAAGAAGAAGTCTGAAGCGCCGGAATAATAGGTCTCACCACCGCTGGCCAGTACATCTTCCGCACTGGCATTGGCAATGTTATTACCAAACCACAGATCAGGCAGAAAACCGCCCTCACTACCACCGTACATAATGGCGTAACCCATCACTAGGTACATGCTACAAGAAACGGCATAGAGCGCCACGTTTTTGGTCAGGATTTCAGCGGTGTTCTTGGAACGAACCATACCCGCTTCCAGCATGGTAAAACCCGCTGCCATCCACATAACCAGTGCGCCACACACAAGAAAATAAAATGTGTCGAGCGCGTATTTTACTTCAATAATTTCAGGACTCATTGTTGAAATCTCCCCTGTTTATACAATCTGAGGTTAAACCGCTTCGGCACCAGTTTCACCGGTACGAATTCGAATCACTTCCTGTAACTCAGTAATAAAAATCTTTCCGTCACCTATCTTCCCCGTATGGGCAGAAGACGTAATTGCTTCGATGGCACCATCAACCATGTCATCTGCAAGCGCCAGCTCCAGCTTTACCTTTGGCAGGAAATCCACCACATACTCGGCACCTCGATAGAGTTCGGTATGGCCCTTCTGACGACCAAAGCCTTTTACTTCCGATACCGTGACACCCTGTACCCCAATAGCCGCGAGAGCTTCTCGCACATCATCCAGCTTGAAGGGCTTAACCACTGCTGTGATCATTTTCATTGTATTGCTCCTTAAGACTGCTCTTTAGGTATTGCAGTGCTCCCTTCAACCGGGAGCACTGCCTGTTTCATGACTGATGAGTTACATAGATTTACTAATGGCAAAGACAACAGAGCTGTCACACCAATCGGTACCCCAGCACTCGTCTTTATCAAGGTCTGTATCAATCCAGCTGAGGCTGAAGTCCACCCCCATATAAGATTTATTCAACGTAATGGAGTAGTCAGAATAGCTATCTTCGTTATCACCCAAAAAGGCTTGATCAGCATCTTTGTCCTTACTGTCACCACTGGCAAATTCAAAGAAGTTCATGCCGTAGTGGAGGTCGAGTGAAAACTCCTGAGGCAGACTGAAACTGTAATCGCCGTAGACATAGTAGAACTCTCCCGTCTCTAACCAGTAATCGTCAGAGTAAGCAGCGCCCAACGTAAAATCCGAGAACGAAACGCTGCCGTAGATTTCTTGGTAATCAAGGTCGCGGTTGCCAGTAAAGTCGAATTCCGTGGAATCAGAAGAAGGGTAGTCGTAGTACAGGTAACCAACATCGAATGTCACCTCTTCAGTAATCTCGCCGCCATAGCCCACATAGTAATCGAGTTCCATATCTGCATCTGAGCCGTCGGGATCTTGAAAATCAACCAACGAGGCCCAGGTACCTACATAGATCCCATTTTCAAAGGCAACATCAAAGCCACCCTGAATGGCTGGGCTTGTATCGTTTTGAGAAATACCACGAAACTTATAGTCAGTGGTCAATGTCACATTGCCTGATACTTCAGCTGCCGTAGCAACAGATGTGATCATCGGCACAGTGAGTGCAAGAGTGGTTACAGCGAGGGTCTTCTTAAAAGCATTCATGAGTTTCTCCAAAATCATAACAACAGCAAATAATAAATTCGTAATAATAACCAACCAGATGGTTTCAAATGGAGTAATGCATTTGGCATGCCAACAATGCTGGCACCCCTGTTATAACTGGGGCCTGAGAAACATGCACCCATATCGCGCCCCAAGTTGGTGCAAAAATATAACGAAAACTACCTGCCACGCACCAAAAGAGGCTCGGCGAGAAGTCGAGATAAGCCCGCCTGATTATATTCTGGTGCCGTAGAGGGGGCTGATGGTGTGCTGGAAATAGATTCAAGCTAGAATAGCCACTGTTTTACGGGAGCCATTTTACAGGAGCTATCAAACAATGAAGCCAGACGAACTACTCAACCAGTTTTTACATCAACTGAATAGCGTCATCACACCGGGTGCCGAGATGCTGGGTAGTGAGCTTCAGCAAAAGATTCGTACCGCCGCCCAGGCAGCCTTTGATAAACTGGATTTAGTCACTCGGGACGAGTTCGATGCACAACGCGCTGTACTCAGCCGTACCAGAGAAAAACTAGAGGCACTAGAAAAACAACTGGCTGAGCTAGAAGCCGGCATCAGCGACAAATAAAACAAACCAAGAAAACAGACTATTTAACTACCAAGTGATGGACAGGAATGTCGTCACCCGTCTTCTAGAGAAATAGACGCACTAAGAAACAGCTAGCACAGAGAAATGATTCTCTGCTCAAATACCACGGAGGGTATCAATGGCACTTGCCATTATTCACACACGCGCCAAATCTGGCATCGACGCACCACCCGTCACGGTTGAAGTTCATCTTTCTAACGGATTACCCAGTCTCTCCATTGTCGGCATGCCAGAAACAGCGGTTAAAGAAAGCAAAGACCGGGTTCGAAGTGCACTACTAAATGCCCATTTCGATTTCCCCGCTCGACGAATCACCGTCAATTTGGCACCCGCCGACCTGCCCAAGGAAGGTGGACGCTTTGACCTTGCCATTGCCCTGGGAGTTCTTGCTGCATCAGAACAGATCCCTTCTGACACACTTAGCAACTATGAAGTCATCGGCGAACTGGCCCTTTCCGGCGAATTACGTGCAGTAGATGGCGTCTTACCAACATCACTCGC
Organism: Porticoccus sp.; assembly: GCA_018066715.1. Classification (GTDB taxonomy): domain Bacteria; phylum Pseudomonadota; class Gammaproteobacteria; order Pseudomonadales; family Porticoccaceae; genus Porticoccus. The sequence continues at coordinate 6,984 of JAGPWA010000096.1, forward strand.
CTGTGCCCGTGCCAAACGTGACCTTATCTTGCCCATGGATAATGCGGATGAAGCCTCCCTGGCAAATAATGTGGGGGTTTACCCCGCAAACCACTTACTCACCGTCTGCGCACACCTCAATGGCAACCAACCCATCGCCAAACATCAATGCCCCTCAAGCCCCGAACGCGTGGAACCTACGGCAGATATCAATGAAATAATCGGCCAACATCAAGCAAAACGAGCGCTGGAAATAGCGGCAGCTGGGGGACACAACCTGCTCTTTAGTGGCCCGCCGGGAACGGGTAAAACGATGCTCGCCAGCCGCCTTCCTGGCATATTACCCCCACTTCAAGCACGAGAGATGTTGGAGGTAGCGGCTGTTTATTCAGTGGCAGGGCGGGGTCTTCGAGAGCACATGCGACGCCCTCCCTTTCGCGCGCCACATCACTCCGCCTCGGCCGTAGCACTTGTGGGTGGTGGAAGTAATCCTCGCCCCGGTGAAATCTCTCTGGCCCACCATGGCGTCTTGTTCCTCGATGAACTACCCGAGTTCCCCCGCAAAGTCTTGGAGGCCTTGCGAGAACCGCTGGAGTCCCGAGAAATAATGATTTCCCGAATCAATGCACAGATACGCTACCCGGCATGCTTTCAACTTGTGGCGGCAATGAATCCATGCCCCTGTGGCTTTCAAGGAAGCGATCGATGTCGATGTACCCCCGACCAAGTTCGTCGCTATCGGGATAAAATTTCTGGCCCACTACTGGACCGCATTGACCTACAGGTAGATGTACCCAACTTGCCCAGTGATAAGCTGGTAGAGGGTAAAACGGACGGTGATAGCAGCAACACTGTCTACCAGCGAGTGCAAACTGCACGTCAGCGTCAATTGGATCGTGCCGGAAAGGTCAATGCGAAAATGTCGAGCAAAGAAGTCGTCAAATACTGCGTACTCAGTGAGCCTCAAAAGGCACTTCTGCGCCGTGCCGTTAATCAGCTCGGCCTTTCTGCTAGGGCCTTTCATCGGGTTTTAAAAGTAACACGGACTATTGCCGACTTAGATGACAGTGACACACTCCATATTGATCATCTGACGGAAGCGCTTAGCTACCGAATAACCCTATCGCGATAACTCGCCATGAAATTGCAAAGGTCTCAGTTCGCCTATAACGGGGATTTACAGGTGGCCGCCCTACTTGAAATATCGCTCACCATTTGAAGATGAAGAGCTCATGAGCAGCAGACCCGTAAAGCGGTATAAGATCAAACAGAGATATCAAAATCTATCGAGTCTGACCCTATTGATTCCGTCATCCAATCCGATCGGATCCCTAGCAGTCCATCGTCCGGTTTCAGAATCATAGTCCCGATAACCAAAG
>JAGPWA010000119.1 GCA_018066715.1 Porticoccus sp.
GGGTGCTTGTGAGCTGCCTGAAGGCGTTGAGATGGTCATGCCAGGCGACAACATTCAGATGGTGGTTACTTTGATCGCACCGATTGCGATGGAAGATGGCCTACGCTTTGCGATCCGTGAAGGCGGCCGTACGGTAGGTGCTGGAGTTGTAGCTAAGATTGTTGAGTAATTGATCTTGTTGGACGTCTGACGCTAGTTGTCAGATAAAAAAGGCCGCCCTTATGTTGGCATGACAGGGGTGGCCTTTTTTGTGCCTGTTTATTTTTAATAATTTGATGGCTAGGTTCTGCTATTTTTCTTTACGGAGCATAATATTGCTATGAAAAGATTGCGACAGGTCAACAATAATCCTCCACCAATGAGCAGGCGCTTTCTTACCATTGGCTGGGTCGCGGTGATAGGCCTATTGGCGCTGGTGGCTGGCCAGTGGGAAGAGCGTCAGATCAATCCGAACCAGCAACCTGCGATAAGTTTAAATGTTGAAGGAAACCCAGAAGTCGTCTTGCAACGAAATCGTTATGGACACTATGTGACCTCCGGATTGATTAATGGTCAGGAAGTAACCTTGTTGCTGGATACCGGAGCAACTTATGTCTCCGTACCAGAAAATATGGCGGAGAAATTGGGTTTGCGAAAATTAGCTCGTGGTCGCTCGAGTACCGCGAATGGTGTGGTTGATACGTATCTGACGCGGATTGAGCGACTGAGTGTCGGTAATATTGAGTTGTATGATATTGCTGCCAGTATTAACCCTGGTATGAATCACGATACGAGTATTTTGTTGGGAATGTCAGTGCTGAAGAATATTGAATTTACGCAGAAGGGTGACCAGTTAACACTAAAATTGGTGCCTTAATGTGGCTAAAATATAATATGCAAATAAAAACCCCCGTTGATGTAAAAATCAACGGGGGTTTTTTTAAAGCCTAGCTAGTGGCGTAATAACTAGTTCTTAGCTTTCTTTTCCTGCTCTTTTCTTTCTTTCACTTCGGCAATGACCGTTTCAGAAACACTGTTTGGACATGGCATGTAGTGAGAGAATTCCATAGAGAATTGACCGCGGCCTGATGTCATGGTCCGCAGGCTGCCGATGTAGCCGAACATTTCTGCCAATGGGACATCTGATTTAACGCGTACGCCAGTGACACCTTTTTCCTGATCTTTAATCATGCCGCGGCGGCGGTTCAAGTCACCAATGACATCACCCACGTGGTCGTCAGGGGTATATACATCGACCTTCATGATAGGTTCAATCAGCTGGGGGCCAGCGTGTGGCATGGATTGACGGAAGGCGCCCTTGGCGGCGATTTCAAAGGCAACTGCCGATGAATCCACTGCGTGGAAGCCACCATCATAAAGCTCAATTTCAACATCCAATACGGGGAATCCAGCCAGTGGGCCTTCATTCATCATGCCCTTGAAGCCCTTTTCAATAGCAGGGAAGAACTCTTTGGGTACGTTGCCGCCCACAACCGATGAAGAGAATACAAAGCCGGAGCCAGGTTCGCCGGGCTTGATGCGGTAGTCGATTTTACCGAACTGACCAGAGCCGCCAGATTGTTTCTTGTGGGTGTAGGTTTCGTCAATAGCTTCAGTAATCGTTTCACGGTAAGCCACTTGGGGTTGGCCGACGAGAAGATCGACATCGTAGGTGCGGCGAAGGATGTCTACTTTAATGTCTAGGTGTAGCTCACCCATACCCTTGAGAATGGTTTCGCCTGAATCTATATCGGTTTCTACTCGGAAGGAAGGATCTTCAGCAATCATCTTGCCAATCGCAATACCCATTTTCTCAGAGCCACCTTTATCTTTAGGCTTAACCGCAATAGAGATAACGGGTTCTGGGAAAACCATTGGTTCGAGAGTTACGGGAAACTTGGGGTTGCATAGGGTGTGACCCGTTTGCACGTTTTTCATACCGACAATGGCTATGATGTCACCTGCTTGAGCACTGCTGATTTCGTTACGGTCATCAGCATGCATTTCAACCATACGACCGATACGCTCTGTTTTTCCCGTGTAGCTGTTTAGGATAGAGTCGCCTTTATTCAGTACACCGGAATAGATGCGAACGAAGGTTAGGGCGCCAAAGCGGTCTTCCATAATTTTGAAAGCCAGTGCTTTTAATGGCTCATCAATGGATACTGTGGCCACTTCACCGGTTTCCTCTCCCTCTTCATTCGTCAAAGGCTGAGGTTTAACATCTGTTGGGCAAGGTAGGTAGTCAACCACACCGTCTAATATCAACTGAATGCCCTTGTTCTTAAAGGCAGAGCCGCAATAGGTTGGGAAGAAGTCTAGTGCAATAGTGCCTTTACGGATGCAGCTTTTGATTTCTTCCATGGAGGGCTCTTCACCTTCCATGTAAGCCATCATAATATCGTCGTCTTGCTCAACAGCCATTTCGATGAGCTTTTCGCGATACTCTTCTACTTGATCGACCATGTCGGCGGGGACATCGGAGATCTCAAAGTTTTCTGGCTGACCAGAGTCATCCCAGATATAGGCCTTGCGAGTTAGCAAGTCAACAACACCGGTGAAGTCTTCTTCAACGCCGATAGGTAAGACCATGACCATGGGGTTAGCGCCCAGCACTTTCTCAACCTGGCCTACTACACGTAGGAAGTCCGCACCCATGCGGTCCAGCTTGTTGACAAAGATGACACGTGCAACTTCTGATTCGTTGGCGTAGCGCCAGTTTGTTTCTGACTGGGGCTCAACGCCGCCAGAACCACAGAAAACACCGACACCACCATCGAGTACTTTCAGGGAGCGGTAAACTTCAACGGTGAAGTCGACGTGCCCTGGTGTGTCAATGATGTTAAAGCGGTGATCTTTCCAGAAGCAGGTAGTGGCAGCGGACTGAATGGTGATGCCGCGCTCTTGTTCCTGATCCATAAAGTCGGTAGTGGCAGCACCATCGTGTACCTCACCTGTTTTATGAATCTTGCCGGTAAGTTTAAGGATGCGTTCTGTGGTGGTAGTTTTACCCGCATCAACGTGCGCGAAAATACCAATATTTCTGTAGAGAGATAAGTCAGTCATTGCGATGCTCGATTTTTTACAAGGGCCTAAAATTGCGCGCGATTGTACAGTAGTTCGGAAAAATTATTGAGGAAAACTTGTTATCAAGAGGTGATAAAGTTGAAAAAAGTGGATGTAGAGGGGTTTGGCGGGGTGATTTGGTATTAATTGAGGGTGCGGGAGGCAAGGGGGTGCGGCGAGTAATCAGTTGGTAAGTGTCTTTAATATAGCAATGAATGGCGTCGGGCGTTGACACCACAAAAATGCAGTATAAGATTGCGCCTCTCTTTGAGGTGCCTGTTTTGTTGGCCGTGTGCTGGCATATTGCATGTTGCTTAAATGGTTAGTTTTTTATTTTTAAATGTTTTTGAGGGTAAGCGCTGTGGCAAAGGAAAAGTTCGAACGTAATAAGCCCCACGTGAATGTGGGAACAATTGGTCACGTAGATCACGGTAAAACCACACTGACAGCAGCGCTGACACGCGTATGTGCTGAAGTATGGGGTGGCGAGATGGTCGCTTTCGACGGGATTGATAATGCCCCCGAAGAGCGCGAGCGCGGTATTACTATTGCGACCTCCCACGTAGAGTACGACTCTCCAAACCGTCACTACGCCCACGTAGATTGCCCCGGT
>JAGPWA010000122.1 GCA_018066715.1 Porticoccus sp.
CGAATTCTGTTCACCTATGAACAATGAATATCTTATTGAGTATTAAATGTAAAAGAAGGGGGTCGGTGACAACTGATAATCATTCGTATTAGTTTTTCCGGCCCTTGTTTTTTTGTGTCACGATGGACAGCCAAAACCGTAGTTCCTACACCAAGCTATTATTTGTAATACAAGCTACAGCATTCAATACACCCCGACAATATGCCCTACACCGGTATTAAAAGCTGTGCTTTCTAATGGCCAAACTAATGAGCATTGAATCAAAAGACGGGATTTTATTTAAGATATTGATTTATAACAAGAAATATTTAAGAATGGTGCCCAGGAGAGGACTTGAACCTCCACGCCCTTGCGAGCACTAGCACCTGAAGCTAGCGTGTCTACCAATTTCACCACCTGGGCTCTGCGCGAAACAGAGTGTCTGCTTCGGCGAAGGTGGCGAACTATAGTAATGGCGCCGTCGATTGTCAATTCCACAGGAGAAAAAACAGTAAAACTTGCTTTGAGTCTGAGGTAAAAAAGACCTAAAGCCTATCCTTCATAGAGATGAAGGATAGTTGTGTTTTCTGTCAATGAGCTGGAATGGTTCTGTGGGATCTAGGAGATACAGTTACGACCATTATTTTTTGCATCATAGAGCGCAATATCTACTCGACGGATCAGTTCTTCGTGGCTCTCACCATGCTGGTAGGATGCAACCCCAATGCTCAGTTTCGGTGAGACTGGCTGGTCGGATTTCGCCGACATAGCCTTGTTGAGAGAGCTCATAATCTGACTTGCGGCTTGGTGAGCACCTTCCAGGTGAGTGTTGGGTAGAATGAGTAAGAATTCATCACCCCCATAGCGAAAGGGAAGGTCAGAGTTTCGAAGCTGGCTTTGAATTGCCTGTGATACCTGTTGCAGGATTAAATCCCCCCCGACATGCCCAACGCAGTCATTGATCGATTTAAAGTGATCGATATCGATCATTAATACAGACAGGTTATAACCGTAACGCTGTGCTCTTTTTGTTTCTTTGGGCAGCAGCTCATCCAGAGCGGTGCGGTTCATTACACCGGTTAGAGAGTCGTGGAAAGCAACTTTCTCAAGTGCTTGATGAGCAATGGTGTTTTTAAGGTAGTGAACCAGAACACTTATGCTTTGCTCTTGGGTAAATAAATCTTGTTCTGTGAAACGCTTTTGACTGGTGATGGTGATTTCACCGAGATAGTGTTGTTCCAAACGTAGTACATAGTGAGCTTTGTGAGGTTTTTTGGCACCGACGAACAGAGCAAGGTTTTCATCCGGATGGATGTATTCAATCCCACCTACCAGTTGTTGTTCATTTAGCCAACTGAAGAAGCGATTAATAAGGGTGCCAGTATCCAGTGTACCCTGCAGCCGTTGGTGCAATTGTAGAAGGCGTCCTTCAGTCAATCGCACTAAATTGTCTTGGCCGTTGTTTGTGTCCGTGGCCGGGTTTTTGGCCGCTATATTGGCAGATTTGATTGAGGTAACCTTTTTCATAATGAGTTTTCTTGTACCTTCTGCACGTATTAAGAAGTCCGCAAGCACTATGACGGTGTATGGGTGGCTGCTTTTGGCTGTAGTTAACGAATTTTAGAGACATTATTAACGAAATTTTCTTATTAAGACAGTAGTATTAGGTGCTAGTGGGGTGGTTTTAGTCACGGCTTTCTCTCCATAAGTTATTGGTTTATCTACAGCTAATATGTTCTTATGAGTGGGTGTAGCGCATTATTTTCTGGCTCTCAGCCAACATTAGCCGTATCTAGGCCCTTTCATGAAAAAACATATCCATAAAGATCCTTTCGCAGGTCGTGAGGCAGATAAGTACGATAACCCCATTCCCAGCAGGGAATACATTCTCGACTTCCTCAAGCAGAGTGTCGGCCCATTGACCTACGAAGAGCTGTGTAAAGCCTTTGATCTGCAAGATGATGATGCCCGTGAGGCACTGCGTCGCCGTGTTGCTGCTATGGAGCGCGACGGGCAGGCTGTTCGTAATCGCCGCAACGCCTACGGCCCTTTGGATAAAATGAACCTGATTAAAGGCCGGGTGATCGGACACCCTGAAGGGTTTGGGTTTGTGGTTCCGGCTAAGGGTGGTGATGATTTGTTCCTGTCTAGTCGCCAGATGCGGCGAGTCATGGATGGGGATGAAGTATTAGTACGGGTTGCGGGTATAGACCGCCGTGGTCGTTCCGAGGCCTCAATTGTTGAGGTGGTGGAGCACCGTACCCGAACTCTGGTAGGTCGATTTTTTGTTGAAAGCGGCATCCATTTTGTCCGCCCAGACAACCCCCGAATCATCCAGGATATTTTGATTCCGGCCGATCAGCGTGGCGAGGTCGAACCCGGGCAAATTGTAGTTGTCGAAGTGACCAGTCAGCCCAGCCGCCACAACCTCCCCGCGGGACGGGTTGTTCAGGTGATGGGTGATCACCTAGCACCCGGAATGGAAATTGATATTGCCATTCACAACTATGGTATCCCTAGTGATTGGCCCGATGCAGTGCTGTCAGAAGCAGAGGCTATTCCCAGTGACGTGACAGAGGAAGATGCTCAACACCGGGTTGATTTGCGCCATTTACCCTTTGTCACTATTGATGGTGAAGATGCGCGTGATTTTGATGATGCAGTCTACTGTGAGCCCCGTAGTCGAGGTGGATGGAAGCTCTATGTCGCTATCGCCGATGTTTCACACTATGTGGCGGTTGGTAGCCCCTTGGATAAAGAAGCCTACCAGCGAGGTAACTCCGTTTATTTTCCACAGCATGTAGTCCCGATGCTGCCAGAAAAGTTATCCAACGGCCTATGTTCGCTGAACCCTCATGTAGACCGTTTGACGATGGTTTGTGAAATGTCGCTGGACAGTGATGCTCAGGTAACAAAATTTCAGTTTTATGAGGGAATCATCCACTCCCATGCTCGGCTGACCTACACTCAGGTTGCCGGGATGCTAGCCCAGAGAGGGGACAGAGATAGTGGCGTTCGCAAGCAATTTCATGCGGTGGTCAGCCACATTGACCATCTCTATGAACTCTACCTGAAGTTTCGTCAGTCCAGAAATATCAGGGGGGCCATAGATTTTGAAACCCAGGAAACACGAATCCTATTTGATGCTGAACGCAAGATACAACAAATTATTCCGGCTGAGCGCACTGAGGCGCACAAGCTGATCGAGGAATGCATGCTCTGCGCTAATGTGTGTGCGGCCTCCTTGTTAGATAAAAACAAATTACCCGGCCTCTATCGTGTTCACAAAGGCCCGCGACAGGAGAAGTTGACTAATTTAAGAGAGTTTCTCGGCGAGTTGGGACTGGGGCTGCCGGGTGGGGATGACCCAACGCCGAAAGATTTTCAGCAGGTGCTCACTCAAGTGGCAGGGCGCCCCGACGCAAGCGTTATCCAGACCGTCATTCTTCGTTCCATGAATCGGGCTGCCTACGAGCCGGACAATAACGGGCACTTTGGGTTGAACTACCCAGCCTATACCCATTTTACCTCCCCGATCAGACGATATCCGGACTTGCTGGTACACCGGGCTATTCGATACTTGGTCCGCAGGAAAGCGCGGGCAACCTCTGTGAAAAAGGTTGTGGGTGCGCCGGTATTACGTCCCAGCCAGATTTACCCCTACGATGAAGCGTGGTTGGCCGCTGGTGGCGAGCAGTGCTCAATGACAGAGCGTCGGGCCGATGAGGCAACTCGTGATGTGGTGAATTGGCTTAAGTGTGAATACCTGCTGTCACGAGTTGGAGAAGAGTATGAGGGCGTGGTCTCTTCAGTAACCGGTTTTGGTTTGTTTGTTCAGTTGGTGGATATGTATATCGAAGGACTGGTACACATTACCGGCTTGCCTAAGGATTACTATTATCATGAAGCGGCACATCACCGTTTAATTGGTGAGCGGACCCACCGGGTATTCCGGCTTGGCGATAAGTTAAAAGTGCGGGTTAGTAGGGTTAATCTAGATGAAAGAAAAATAGATTTCGATCTGGCTGAGGAGGGAAAGAGAAAGGGAAAGGGAAAGAAAGATACCCCTGTAAGCTCGAAAGCACGTGAATTAGCGGCAGAGCATGAAAAATCCAAGCCTAAGTCCAAGATAAAAAAGACGTCATCGAAAAAAACAGGTGAAAAGCCCCGTCGTGGCAAGAAAGCCGCTTCGGGAAAAGCTTCTTCAGGAAAAACCTCTTCGGGAAAGTCGGGTAAAAAAACGACATCGAAGACATCTAGAAAAAACCCTCGGCAAAGAAAACCTTCCGCCCCTAAAAGCTGATTAAGCGGGGTGTATTGTTAGTGGAATTTGATTGATGACAAAGAAAGAAATACATAAGACCGATAATAATGATTGTGAATGGCTATTTGGTTTGCATACGGTACAGGCCATTCTTAAAACCTCAGCGAGCAAGGTTCAAGAGATACGGGTACAAAAAGGCAGAGATGACCAGCGACTGAAAAAAATTCTATACTTGGCTGAGCAGCAGGAGATTCCCGTAACCTGGGTGCTTCGATCTGATCTGG
>JAGPWA010000152.1 GCA_018066715.1 Porticoccus sp.
AGCGTGGTGCGGATATCGTTAAAGCTCATTTCCTGCGCATGCAGACTGCGGCCCGATGTTTGAATATGGTATTTGAGCTTCTGACTTCGCGGGCTGGCGCCGTAACGCTCCTTCATGGCTCTCGCCCAAATACGACGAGCCACTCTACCAACCACCGCATATTCAGGGTCCATACCATTAGAGAAAAAGAAGCTGAAGCTGGGGACAAAATCATCCACCTTCATACCACGTGATAGGTAGTATTCAACGAGGGTAAGACCATTCGATAGGGTGAAGGCCAGATGAGAGATGGGGTTCGCTCCCGCCTCATCAATATGGTAGCCACTCACAGAGACGCTGTAGTAATTACGCACGTTATTGGCAATAAAGTATTCCTGTACATCGCCCATCATTTTCATCGCAAAGTTGGTGGAAAAAATACAGGTATTCTGGGCCTGATCTTCTTTCAGGATATCTGCCTGAACAGTACCCCGAACTGTGGAGAGCGTTTCTTTTTTGATTCGCGCATAGGTCTCGGCATCCACCAACTTGTCGCCGGTGATACCTAACAATGCCAACCCCAAACTATGATGCCCTTCGGGAAGCTCACCCTCATACGCGGGCCTAGGCTGCCCTTTTGGTAATATGCCATTAAACCAGGCATCGATTTTCTGCTGTGCCGCGTCCCAATCACCGCTCTCTTTGAGGTGCTTTTCCACTTGCTGGTCAATGGCCGCATTCATAAAGAACGCGAGAATCATTGGCGCGGGACCATTAATGGTCATGGACACCGACGTTGATGGAGAACACAGATCAAACCCTGAATAGAGCTTTTTCATATCATCCAGCGTCGCAATAGAAACGCCGGAATTCCCCACCTTTCCCCAGATATCTGGGCGAGTAGCAGGGTCAGCGCCGTAGAGCGTGACCGAATCAAAGGCAGTAGATAGCCGGGCTGTCTTCTGCCCATTAGAAAGATAGTGGAATCGACGATTAGTTCGCTCAGGTGTACCTTCACCAGCAAACATCCGGGTGGGGTCTTCACCCGTACGACGATAAGGGAATACGCCGGCAGTATAGGGGTAACTACCCGGCAAATTTTCAGCCAGTAAAAAGGCTAACTGTTCACCCCACTCGTTATATTGAGGTGCGGCAACTTTCGGCACCATTAAATGACTGAGGGTCTCGATATAGTTATCACCAGAGACTTCTTTGCCACGAATGGAATAGGCGTATT
>JAGPWA010000131.1 GCA_018066715.1 Porticoccus sp.
CACCACAACGTTGCTAATCGGACTAATCTCCCTTGCTGCCGGCCTAATTGTAGGCTTTGTATTGGCTCGCAATCTTCATCCACAGGCGAGAGAACGCAAGGACCTGGAAGACCAATTACAAAAATCTCAGGATCAAATTAAAGATTACCAGCAGGAGGTTACCGAGCACTTCACCAAAACTTCCGAGCTGATTAACAATCTATCCCACAGTTACCGGGATGTTCATGAGCACCTCGCCACCAGCGCTATGCGCCTCACGAATCCTGAAATCAGTCGACAATTGATTGATGCAGGCTTTGGCCGACACGAAAATAATAGTAATCTGATCTCAGGGGATACACCAGAACCCCCAAAAGACTACGCACCTAAAGTTCCAGGCGGCATCCTAAGTGAGGAGTACGGTCTGAATGACGAGACTCAAACACTCGATACAGCACACCTAAAAGTTGCCAATGACGCAACCGAAGACACCAATGATGACGAGGAAGACCCAACGCTCAAGGTAAGTTAAGACCTAACAACGGTTGACCATTACCTGAACCGATATCAGACACGGGGCTTGCTAAAATTAGCGTCACATTCATCCCGTTGCCCCTGCCCTATATCGCTTTGTGCCATAATAGCCGCCAAATGAATAACAGGAGGTGGCAGTGTCCACTATCTTCCGGATATTGCGCTATATAAGCTGGCCCGCCATTGCTGGCCTTCTGGCGGCGGCAGTTATCCTGCTGCTTTTCCCAGAAGGGCTTAACAACCACAGCGATATGGAAACAGCCGACCTATCCCCAGAAGCTAACACTGAATGGGCGGGGCCGGCCTCCTACGCATCAGCTGTGAGCCGTGCATCACCCTCGGTAGTAAACATCTACACCCGAAAAACATTAGAGCGATCTCGTCACCCCCTTTTGGACGACCCCTTTTTTCAGCGCTTTTTTAACAGCAGCAACCTCCCGCAGCAGCAGCGCATGCAGTCATCACTGGGCTCGGGCGTAATTATTACTGCTGACGGCTATGTATTGACGAACAATCATGTCGTCGAAAATGCCGATGAAATTGTGATTCAGCTACAGGATGGTCGCGAAGCCCTCGTTCAAGTGGTGGGCAAAGACCCGGAAACTGACCTAGCAGTACTCAAAGCGGATCTCGATCAACTCACTCCCATCAGCATTGGCGACCCCAACCAGGGAAAGGTGGGTGATGTTGTCCTCGCCATTGGCAACCCCTTTGGAGTAGGCCAGTCTGTCTCTCAGGGAATCATCAGCGCAACTGGCCGCAATGGACTGGGGCTAAACACATTTGAAAACTTTATACAGACCGATGCAGCCATTAATCCAGGTAATTCAGGTGGCGCTCTGGTCGATGCCTACGGCAACCTGTTAGGTATTAACTCAGCTATTTTGGATCGCACAGGGTATTCAGTGGGTATTGGCTTTGCTATTCCCGGGAATACTGCCATCAAAGTTCTTGAGGATATTGTGAAGCATGGCCGGGTAATTCGAGGGTGGCTGGGTGTAGAAGCTCGCCCCCTGACTAGACAAGCAGCAGCTCTACTCGACCTTGACCCACCCTCTGGCCTAGTAATCACCAGCATTTATCGTGGAAGCCCTGCACACTTGGCCGGCCTTCAATCCGGCGACATCATTACCCGTATTAATGATTATTGGGTACTGGATACTGAGCGCAGCATGAATATGATTGCCGATCTTTCACCGGGCGATTCCGTTAAGCTCGACATACTAAGGGGTGGAGAGAGCAGCACCATGATGGCTGTCGCAGGTACCCGCCCAAGTGTTGAATAGATCGAACCAACTAGCCCAACAACGACTCCAGAGGCTTAACCCTCTAAACTACAAATACCCCAGCAACACGGCAAGCACATCCAATAATTGTTTGTTTTGCTCAGGGCGCCCAATCGTTATACGTAAATACTGATCAATTCGAGCCTGCTTAAAGTGACGAACAATAATACCCTGCTCACGAAGTCCTGCTGACAAATCAGCAGCATTGTATTTAGGGTGGGAAACAAACACGAAATTGGCCGCCGAAGGCAACACTTGAAACCCCAGAGCACTTAGTTCTGATGCCAGCTTCTCCCGACTACAAATCACCGCCTCACAGGTCTTTTGAAAATAATCCTTATCGTCAAATGCCGCAACGCCACCAACAATAGCGAGCCTATCCAGCGGATAGGAATTAAAACTATTTTTAACCCGCTCCAATGCCTCAATCAGCGAAGGGTGGCCTACGGCAAACCCCACCCTCAAACCTGCCAGTGATCGGGATTTTGATAGTGTCTGGACCACCAAAAGGTTGGGGTGACGATCAACTAACGTGATAGCGCTTTCACCACCAAAGTCGATATAGGCCTCATCCACCACCACCACAGAGTCCTGATTGCTCTGTAACAACCCCTCTATCTCAGCCAATGGCAATAACCGGCCAGTAGGCGCATTGGGGTTAGGGAAAATAATACCGCCATTAGCCTTGTTGTAGTCTTCAACCTGAAGCGTTAAATCCTCAGCCAACGACACACGCTCGAATGGAACCTGATACAAGCCACAATACACCGGATAGAAACTATAAGTGATGTCAGGAAATAGAATAGGGTTCTTGTGCTTTAACAGCGCCTGAAAGATATGAGCAAGAACCTCATCAGAGCCATTTCCCAAAAATATCTGGCTTACGTTCAAGCCATAAAATCGGGCGATTGCCTGCTTCAGAAGATCCCCATTGGGGTCAGGGTACAAACGCAGATCATCGTCAAGCGATGCTGATATAGCATCCAACACTTTAGGCGAGGGGCCATAGGGGTTTTCGTTAGTGTTTAGCTTGACCAAATTTGACAGCTTCGGCTGTTCACCGGGCACATAAGGGTCCAGCTCGCCGACAATCTTGCTCCAGTATTTATTGCCGGACATAACCTTCCCGTAAAAAATTTAGACTTGGCCCGTCAGTCTTTAATTCGATATTCCGCAGAACGTGCGTGAGCAGTAAAGGTTTCGCCACGAGCCAAAACGGAAGCCGTCTTTCCCAGTGTCGAAGCACCCTCCGCAGAACACATAATGATCGATGTGCGCTTCTGAAAGTCGTAAACACCCAGCGGCGATGAAAACCTCGCTGTAGCAGACGTAGGCAACACATGGTTGGGGCCCGCGCAGTAGTCACCCAATGCTTCTGCTGTATAACGCCCCATAAAGATGGCACCCGCATGACGAATCTCAGGCAGCCATGACTCGGGGTCTGCCACAGACAACTCGAGATGTTCCGGCGCAATTCGGTTGATCAAACCCATCGCCTCAGACATATCTGCAACCGCAATCAAAGCGCTTCTATTTTCCAGCGCTGCACGGATAATTTCCGCCCGCTCCATGGTAGGCAGCAATGCATCCATACTGGCTTTCACGCGATCCAGAAAACCGGCATTAGGGCTGATTAAAATTGACTGAGCATCTTCATCGTGCTCCGCCTGAGAAAAAAGATCCATGGCAATCCAATCAGGATCGGTTTCACCATCACAAACCACCAAAATCTCTGATGGCCCAGCCACCATATCCAGACCCACTGAACCAAACACTGCCCGCTTTGCCGTCGCCACATAAATATTGCCAGGGCCGACAATCTTATCAACACGTGGCACTGACTCAGTACCAAAGGCCAACGCGCCTATAGCTTGGGCGCCGCCCACAGTGAATACACGGTCAACACCTGCAATAGCAGCAGCAGCTAACACCAGCGGGCTCAGCTCGCCTTCCGGTGCTGGAACAACCATCACTATTTCACTCACGCCCGCCACTTTGGCTGGCAAGGCGTTCATCAAAACGGAGGAAGGGTAACTTGCCTTACCTCCCGGCACATAAATACCCACTCGATCCAACGGTGTTATTTGCTGCCCCAGCAAGGTGCCATCGGCTTCTCGGTAATTCCAAGATTCTTGTTTCTGATGTTGGTGATAATGACTGATTCGCTCAGCCGCTATTTCCAGCGACTGCCGTTCAATATCAGTGATACTTACTAGCGCCTGCTGAAGGTCTTCTGCAGACACCTCCAGCTCGGCCATACTGCTAACCTTCCGCCGATCAAAACGGTTAGTGTAATCAATCAGCGCCTGATCACCCCGTTGACGGATATCGGCCAACACATCGTCAACAACCTGTCCCACACGACTGTCGGAAATATTTTCCCAAGCCAGCAGTGCTTCCAGCTGGACATCAAAATTGATGTCCGCATAGGACAACCGCTTAATATCAATCGACCGGTTAGGCATGGCTATTAACCAACCGCTTCACGCAGGTCTTCAACGATCTTCTGGATAGCTTGGTGCTTCATTTTCATTGCCGCTTTGTTAACAATAATGCGCGAGCTGACATCAGCGATGACGTCCCTCGCTTCAAGCCCATTGGCCTTGAGGGTATTGCCCGTATCGACAATATCCACGATCTCGTCGGCTAGCGCCATGATGGGAGCCAGCTCCATGGCACCATATAGCTTGATAATATCAACCTGGCGCCCCTGCTCGGCATAAAAACGACGCGCGATATTGACGTATTTCGTGGCCACACGGATGCGCCCTTCCTTTGGTGAATCGCCGACAATACCCGCCGTCATCAACTGGCAACGCGCAATACCTAGATCCAATGGCTCGTAGAGACCATCCCCGCCGTGCTCAAGCAAGGTGTCCTTGCCCGCCACACCGAGATCCGCCGCCCCGAACTGGACATAAGTGGGCACATCGGAACCTCGCAACACCAGCAAGCGCACACCGGCTTGACTAGTATCAAACAATAGCTTTCGACTGGCACTGATATCCTCAACAGGCTCAATACCCGCAAGGGCCAACAACGGCAGGGTTTCTTTTAAAATACGCCCTTTGGTCAGAGCGATAGTAATTTGCATAATGCCCTCAATCTTCCAAGCTGCCTAACGATCTAACCAACCTATTACTTAGCCAGGAATTCGACGAATATTGGCGCCCAGCTGTTGAAATTTTTCTTCTATACATTCGTAACCACGATCAATATGGTAAATACGATCAACAATAGTATCACCGTCAGCCACCAGCCCTGCAATGACCAGACTAGCAGAGGCACGCAAATCCGACGCCATGACCGGCGCAGCTTTCAGCCGCTCCACACCCGTCACAATAGCGGTATTACCTTCGAGGGTGATTTTGGCCCCCATACGATTCAGTTCGTGGGTTTGTACCAAGCGATTTTCAAAAATCGTTTCAGTGATGGTACCCACCCCTTCTGCAACTGCATTAACGGTGGTTAGCTGAGCTTGCATGTCTGTCGGAAATGCGGGGTAAGGCGCTGTCTTGAAGCTCACAGCCTTTGGCCGACGACCCTCCATATCCAGCATAATCCAGTCATCACCTGTTGTGATTTTAGCGCCCGCTTCTTCCAGTTTAAGCAATACCGCTTCAAGAATGTGTGGATCAGTATCCTTAAGTTTGACCTTGCCCCCAGTGGCTGCAGCAGCAGCCAGATAGGTGCCTGTTTCTATTCGATCAGGCATGATCCGGTAACTACCACCACTCATCGCCTCAACACCATCAATCACCACCGTTGACGAACCCATCCCCGATACACGACCACCTAGGGCATTAATGCAATTAGCCAGATCCACAACCTCGGGTTCACGAGCCGCATTTTCGATAATGGTCTGCCCTTCAGCCAACGCTGCAGCCATCATCAGATTCTCAGTGGCGCCTACAGAAACCATGTCCATTAAAATATGGGCGCCTTTAAGCCGCCCCTGAGTGCGGGCATTGATGTATCCACCAGAGATATCTATTTCAGCCCCCATCATTTCCAGACCACGAAGGTGAAGGTCGACAGGACGACTACCGATAGCACAGCCACCAGGAAATGAAACACTGGCAACACCAAATTTGGCTAGCATAGGGCCCAGCACCAAAATGGAGGCTCGCATGGTTTTAACTAAATCATAGGGGGCCACATGACTATGGAGGGTTGTCGCATCCACTTCCACTTGCATTTTTTCATTCAACACCACCGTCACACCCATGCAACCTAGCAGTTCAAACATAGTGGTAATGTCATGCAGGTGAGGAACATTGGAAACCATCACCGGACCATCAGCAAGCAGGGTCGCCGCCAAGATAGGCAAGGCAGCGTTTTTTGCCCCTGAAATACGTATTTCTCCAGAGAGCGGCCCTCCTCCGGAAATGAGTAACTTATCCATTTATAACCCTTGTATATCGAGGGGAAGATTCTGACTAATTAGAGCAGAGATGTGTTTCTAAAAAACCCCGTGAGCACGCTACTACTGACACTCATCAGGGGTCAGGGTTTTCATGTTTACAGCATGAATAGTACCCGCAGAAATTTCATCCTGAAGCACAGCATATACTTTTTGCTGGCGCTGCACAGGGCGAAGTCCAGCAAAGAGACTACCGACTATCGTAATATCAAAGTGGCGGCCGTCACCGCCTACAGACACCTCACAGTCAGCCAGATTGGCAAGGAGGAGCTTTTTTACATCATCAGGATGCATGATTTTAATCTCAGGTTTTTAACTCAGCCTTTTGATGACCAATTGTCGATAATCTGATCAATATTGCCGTCAAATTTTTGGGCTCTCTGTAAAAATTGATTACGGAAGGTTTTTCCTAGGTTAATGCCATTAATAACCACATTAGTTACCTTCCACTGGCCATCTTTATTCTGGCCCATTGAGTACGTCAACGGGAAAACCCCGTCTTCACCGCGGATTTCCTGTGTAACAGTCACCCTACGCTGGCCATTGATATCCTCTATGGGTGGCAGCACAACAATAGACTGGTCACCATAGGCTACAAGTCCACGGCCATAGGTTTCAATTAACTCACAGCGAAAAGTAATGGCAAAACGTGTACGCTGCTCTGGGGTAGCCTGCTTGCCATAAGACCCCATCACTCGGTAGGCAATCCAGTTGAAGTCAATCACCTCCCCCAAAAGGTTGTCCAGCGCCTCAAAAAATGACTCTGGGTCTTCAGCAAAGGTGTCTCGATGAACAGCAATTTCTTCGATCAGCTGATCGGTTACTGACTCCACGACCTGATGAGGTGTCTGATCTGGCGCTTCGACATCAGCAGCCCAAGCTCCTCCAGCTATCGATAAAAATAGTGCCATTATTGTTGAACGTACCCATACACAACGCATTAGTGCTCCCCTTCTAAAATTCATATCGGTGACGCAGACCCTATTAAGAGCCCCACAGGCTGTTTGACCATAGACCGCGGGTAGAGCGCCAAAAACAGCTGACTTCGAAAGGCGGGCACTATACCATTGCGCACCAATTTACGAAACATTCTATACAACCTCCACCACTACACTTACTGAGGGATTAACACCACTATGGAGACTCTGGCACCTGCAGCACTAGGGGTTTTACTTGGGCTCCTAGGCCTACTCTGGGGAGCCGACCGATTTGTGGCTGGCAGCGCTGGTGCTGCAAAAAACTTTGGTATTTCACCGCTTGTTATCGGTCTTACGATTGTCTCCATCGGCACATCAGCCCCAGAAATTATTGTCGCGATTAACGCCGCCCTAAAAGAAGCTGGCGATATGGCAGTGGGTAATGCCATCGGGTCAAATCTGGCCAATATTGGCCTTGTACTGGGAGCCACCGCTCTCATTGCCCCCATCCCTATTCAAGGCCACCTGATCAAGCAGGAAGGTCCCGTACTCCTAGCCATCACCCTCTTGGCAGGCTTTTTTATTATTGATGGCGCCCTGTCACGACCCGAGGGGTTGATACTCGTTCTACTTATTATCCCGCTATTGGTGGTCACGGTTTACTACAAGAAACGCCACCCAAATCCAGAGACCGTGGAAGAAGGTGAAGCCATACCAGCCATGACCACTGCCACGGCGATACTCTGGTTTTTAATTGGCCTCGGGGCGCTACTCCTCAGCTCCGAAGCGCTAGTATGGGGAGCCAAAGAAATTGCTCAATTCTTTGGCGTTAGCCAGTTAATTATCGGGTTAACCGTCGTCGCTGTTGGTACCAGCCTTCCTGAATTTGCAGCTTCAGCCATGAGTGCAATTCGTGGGCATCATGACATTGCCCTAGGTAATATTTTTGGCTCAAATTTATTCAACCTGCTAGCAGTGTTGTCCGTGCCAGGCATTATTGCCCCGCTCACATTAGATAGTGCCGTATTTTATCGTGACTATTTAGCCATGTCTGGTATGACCCTTGTGCTGGTTGGCGCTATAGCCTGGTCACTCTGGATAGGGAAAAAGAACCACCGCCAGGCAAGACTTTCAAAAAAAATTGGCCTGACCTTACTGTCACTCTATGCACTCTACTACGTGGCACTAATTCTGGGAGTGTAAGCACTCAACAGACCTTACAGCGACAACCTGTTGTCGGTATACTGATGAAAATATTTTCGAGAAAAAAATGATTGCCAGTAACTTTGCAGAAGTAGCCCGCCGCACCATACGAATGGAGGCGCAGGCCGTAGATTTGCTGGAACAACGAATCGGCGATGATTTCACTCTTGCCTGTGAACTGATACTGCAATGTTCTGGACGAGTAGTGGTCACAGGTATGGGGAAATCGGGCCATATTGGCAGAAAAATCGCCGCAACCTTGGCCAGCACTGGCACCCCCTCATTTTTTGTTCACCCTGGCGAAGCCAGTCACGGTGATATCGGCATGATCACTGAAACTGATATTGTGCTGGCGCTGTCCAATTCTGGAACAACAGCAGAAGTCGTTACATTAGTACCACTGATCAAACGCATGGGTATTCCGCTAATTAGCATGACCGGCAATCCCGAGTCCACCCTAGCTGAAGCATCGGAATCTCATTTAGACGTGCAGGTGCCCTGTGAAGCATGCCCTTTGGGACTTGCTCCCACCACTAGCACCACAGTGACACTGGTGATGGGTGACGCCCTAGCTATCGCCCTCCTAGAAGCCAGAGGTTTTACGGCTGAGGATTTCGCCTTCTCCCACCCCGGTGGCGCTCTGGGCCGAAAACTGCTGCTCAAGGTAGAAAATATCATGCACAGCGGTGATGAGCTGCCTCAAGTGAGTATTGACGCCCCACTTCGGAATGCACTGCTAGAAATGACAACAAAAGGCTTTGGCATGACCACCGTTGTTAACGATTTAGGAGAACTGCAAGGGGTTTTCACCGATGGCGATCTACGCCGGGCTGTAGATAGCAACATCGATATCAACAACACCCCAATGGGCGAATTGATTAAATCAGGCTGCATGGCCGTACACCGCGACCTATTAGCTGCAGAGGCGCTAAAAATCATGGAAGATCAAAAAATCTCTGCGCTAGTGGTAGAAGATTCAAACCACCACCCTATTGGCGTATTACACATGCACGACATTTTGCGCTCCGGGGTCATGTAACGATGACGACAGCCGAAACTATCAGCAACCAAAAACTGGTCAGCCGCGCCAAAGCCATCCGACTCCTACTCTTAGATGTTGACGGTGTGTTAACAGATGGACGCCTCTACTACGGCAACAATGGTGAAGAACTCAAAGCCTTCAACATCCAAGATGGGCTGGGCATAAAGTTACTCCAACGCAATGGCGTTAAGGTAGGAATAATAACGGGCCGCTCCTCAGAACTGCTGGCCCGAAGAGCGGCAGAACTTGGCATTGACCTAGTCGTTCAGGGAAGGGAGGACAAACTGGTTGCTCTTCAAGAAGTTTTGGAGACTCACGATTATAGAATGGAGGAAATTGCCTTCCTTGGAGACGACCTCCCGGATGTCGCCGTTATTCGACGAGTAGGGCTGGGTGTCGCTGTGGCAAATGCACGCCGCTTTGTCGTTGAAAATGCTGTGTGGCAGACCAACGCAAGCGGTGGTCATGGTGCAGTGCGAGAACTGGTAGAGATGATCTTGCAGGCTCAAAATAAATTAAATTCCACCCAAGCGGACTACCTCTAGAAAATGCGCAGTATGTTACTTACGATCATGCTATTGGGTGTCACCGGCGTCTTCCTGTTATTCTGGCTATCTCCACCAGAAGCCTTTCTAAAGAAACCCGTCAGCGACACAGAAGAACTGCCTAAAGCAGATAGCTACATGCTCAATATAGACAAGCTAGACTTTGATGAAAATGGCGACAAGGCATATCATTTAGACGCAACTGAAGCCCGCCATTTCAAACGACGCAACTTTCTTGAGCTCGACCAGCCAAACATGACAGTCTTCAACGAAAGTAAAGAGCCCTATCCTTGGAAAATGACGGCAGAGAAAGGCTCCATCTACAACAATGGCGCCCGAGCTGTTTTTATAGGCGATGTCTACGCCTGGCAAAACACTGAAAGTAACATTAAAAATGAACTTCGCACTGACAGGCTCGTCCTATTCCCTGACAAACATATTGCTGAAACAAAAAGTCTCGTAATAATCACCACACCTAAAGGCAAAACCACCGGTGTCGGCATGTGGGCAGATTTGAACAGCGAACGATTCAAATTGCTCTCCAAAGTAAAAGGGGTTCACCGTGCACTTTAAATTAACTTTTATACTGATCTTTGTTAGCTGGTGCTCGCTGACCACAGCACTCCCAAGTGATCGACAGCAACCTATTAAAATCGAATCTGATCGCGCAGAAAAAGATGAGAAAAAAGGTACCACTGTCTACGAAGGTTCTGTTGTTATTCGGCAGGGTACCATCAAGATTAACGCCGATAAGGTGACTGTCTTCAGTGACTCTAACCAGGTAGATAAAATCATCTGTATTGGTAAGCCCGCCCATTATCAACAACGACCCAACCTTGAAGATGGGTTGGTTTTTGCCAGTGGCAACACCATTGAATACTACTTAGCCAGCGACAAAATATTTCTGTTAAAAAATGCCAGCCTTGAACAAAATGGCACCACTATCACGGGCGATAAAATCAATTACGACCTCAGGGCTGAAGTGGTCAAGGCCAGTGCTGGCGACAATACCCGCCAGCGCATTCAAATGGTCATCCCCCCAAGCAACCAGAAGGATGACAATTAATGGCCGTACTCAAGGCCTCTAATCTTGTTAAGAGCTATAAAAAAAGACCGGTTATTCGAGATGTATCTCTGACGGTAGAAAGTGGCGCTATCGTAGGGCTTCTTGGCCCCAATGGTGCGGGGAAAACAACCTGCTTCTATATGATTGTTGGCCTGGTTTCTCAAGATGGCGGCACTGTTCACATCGACGGTGAAGACATTACCCACCTGCCAATGCATGGCCGCGCACGCAAAGGTATCGGTTACCTCCCCCAAGAAGCCTCTGTATTCCGCAAGATGACCGTACAGAACAATATTATGGCTATTCTTGAAACCCGCCAGGATTTGGATCTCGGTCAACGCAAGGAGCATATGGAACGACTGCTTCAGGAGTTCCACCTTACCCAGATTCGAGACACCCTAGGCATCAGCCTTTCCGGCGGAGAGCGTCGCAGAGTAGAAATTGCTCGGGCCCTGGCCATGGAACCCGCCTTCATACTTCTCGATGAGCCATTTGCCGGGGTAGACCCCATTTCGGTGAACGATATCAAACAGATCATCCGCCATCTGCGCGACAAAGGCATCGGTGTACTTATTACAGACCATAACGTTCGAGAAACACTGGATATCTGCGAGCACGCTTATATCGTGGGTGAAGGAAAAGTAATCGCCGAAGGCCATGCCAGCGAGATTATTGCTAACCAACAGGTCCGCGATATCTATCTAGGTGAAGACTTTACCCTGTAAGTTTTCACTGCAAAAACACCTTACGGCACAAAATTTGCTTGTCACATAACCCGCACACAGACTACACTTTCATTGTGAGTATTAACTTCTATCAAAGCAGCCCCACCCGTAGATGAAAGCCAGCCTGCAACTGAAAATTGGTCACCAACTGACCATGACTCCACAGCTGCAACAGGCCATTCGCCTCCTACAGCTATCATCACTAGAGCTCCATCAGGAAATCCAGCAAAACCTCTACGACAACCCCCTGCTGGAACTGTCTGAAGAATCAGAAAACCCACCTGAACGCGTTGAAGGCACACAAGGCTCTCAGAGTGCCGAACCAAAGGCTCAGGGCGAACCTGTGGAGCATGAGCCCATAGATAACGCCACTCGGGATCTCAACGGAGAGGACTGGGAAAATAAAATCCCACAGGATCTCCCCGTCGATGCCAACTGGGATGACATCTATCAACCCAGCTCTGGTGCAAAAACACTAGGCCCCGAAACCCGGGACTTCGACAGTGTTCACAGTGTTACGGCATCACTTCAAGACCACCTTCTTTGGCAGCTCAACCTAACGCCCCTTTCAGCAACAGACAACTTGATCGGCGAAAATATTATTGACGGTATCGACACCAGCGGCATGCTGACCGTTCCCGTAGAAGAAATATGGGCATCCCTTGACGATGAAATTGAACTGGATGAAGTGGTTGCTGTACTTCATCGCATCCAGCAGTTTGACCCCCCTGGCGTGGGTGCAACCAACTTATCTGAGTGCTTACTAATTCAGCTCAATCAATTTTCTTCCGACACAACACTCTGGAACGAAGCGAAGCAGTTAGTATCGAACCACCTAGAACTTATAGGCCAGCGTGATTACCGACGGCTAGAAAAGGTCACCGGATACACACAAGAGGTACTGGAACGTGCCATCCAGCTGATTCAAACACTATCCCCCCACCCGGGAGAAGCAATCAATTCAGATGATACAGAGTATGTTGTTCCAGATGCGCGCGTCACAAAAGTGGACGACCACTGGCAGGTATTCCTAAACCAGGACATCACGCCTCGCCTGAACATCAATCAACAATATGCAAAAATGATCCGCCGAGCTGATTCCAGCCAAGACAACACTTTTCTAAAAAGCCACTTACAAGAGGCCAAATGGTTCCTGCGTAGTATCGAGAGCCGGAATGACACTCTGCTGAGAGTATCGTCCTGTATTGTTGACCTCCAGCAAGGCTTTTTAGCCCAGGGCCCAGAAGCTATGCGCCCTATGGTATTAGCCGATATTGCCGAACGGCTAGAGCTACATGAGTCAACCATTTCCAGAGTCACCACCCAGAAGTACCTAGACACCCCCCAAGGGGTGTTTGAATTGAAATACTTTTTTTCCAGTCATGTGTCTACAGCCAGCGGTGGGGAGTGTTCATCTACCGCTATTCGCGCTATCCTAAAAAAGATGATTAGTGCAGAAAATTCCGCCAAACCACTCAGCGATAGCAAGCTCACCACATTGTTTCAGGACATGGGCATCCAGGTCGCCAGACGCACAGTGGCCAAATATAGAGAGGGGATGGGCATCCCTTCTTCCAGTGAACGGAAACGTTATAAACCTCATGCTTAACCCTATATTTAAACCTCTCAAAACAAGGAGAACCGCATGCAATTAAACATCAGCGGGCACCACCTCGACATTACTGACCCCATTAAAGATTACGTGATCAACAAACTATCCAAGTTGGAGCGACACCATGATCGCATCACCAGCACCAACGTTATTCTTTCGGTAGAAAAGTTGGTTCAGAAAGCGGAAGCTACGGTACATGTGAGCGGCGGAGAATTTTTTGCCGACTCTGAACATGATGACCTCTATGCTGCCATCGACATCCTGACGGACAAACTTGATCGTCAGCTGATTAAACACAAGGAAAAAAACCGCGTTAGATAACTGCCTATGAAACTGATCGACATACTGCCCCCCGAGAACACCGCATCCGATGCTCCCGGGGGAAGCAAAAAAAGAGTCCTTGAACACCTATCACACTTCCTAGCAGATCGTATGACGGGAGTCGATGCAGATGAAATTTATCTGGGACTCCTTGCCCGCGAACGGCTTGGCAGCACCGGTATTGGGGAGGGTGTCGCCATCCCCCACTGCCGTATGGCCAGTTGCGACAAGATTACTGGCGCCCTACTTAAACTCAACGATCCAGTGGACTTCGACTCAATCGATGGCGTTTCAGTAGATCTGGTTTTCGCCCTAATCGTGCCCGAAGAACAAAATGACGAGCATCTTCAGGTACTCTCCTCCATTGCAGAATTACTACAAGAGGAAGAGGTTCGAGCCCAGCTTCGCCAAGCCACCTCCAACGAAATACTCTACCGTGCCGCCACAACTGACCGGCCAGCCCAAGGATAACAAACCATGCGATTGGTGGTAGTCAGTGGTCGATCGGGCTCCGGAAAAAGTACGGCACTTAATGTGCTGGAAGATGTGGGATTCACCTGTATCGACAATCTACCCGCAAGCCTACTACCCGGCTTATTTGAGCAAACCACCCACAAACAGGGAAACAATTGGCTGGAAAATATTGCCGTGGGTATCGATGCAAGAAACCTCATCGGCGACCTCAATCAACTGCCCAGTATTCTTGATGAACTCAAAGCAACGGGTATCGATTATGAAGTCATCTTTCTCGATGCCAGAACGTCAGTATTAATTCAGCGGTTCAGTGAAACCCGCCGCAAACACCCGCTAAGTTCAGAACAGATTGATCTCAAAGAAGCTATTGCTCTAGAAACCACACTTCTAGAGCCCATAGCCTCTATCGCCAATCGCAGGATCGATACCAGCAACATGACCCTGCATCAATTGCGCGATATCACCAAAAAACAAATTGCCCACTCAAACAATGGCGATATGGCCATTCTTTTTGAGTCATTTGCCTTCAAGCGTGGTGTTCCATCTGATGCTGACTTTGTATTCGATGTCCGCTGCCTGCCAAATCCCTACTGGAAACACTCACTCAGGCCCTTTTGCGGCAACGACGAGCCCGTCATAGAGTTCCTTGAATCACAGCCAGAAGTAGCCGCCATGCTGGCTGACATCAATGGTTTTATGACTCGCTGGCTACCCCGTTTTCGCGCTAACAATCGTAGCTACTTAACCATTGCCATAGGTTGTACTGGCGGCCAACACCGCTCTGTATATATCAGCAACACACTGGGTGAATACTTTGGCAGCCAATACCCAAATACACAGGTTCGACACAGGGAGCTCACTTGATGTTACTTAATCCCTTGGCACTTGACAGAAACACCAACCGCAGGCTTTTATGTCGTCCATGATTTGCGTAGAACTTACTATCATCAACAAGCTGGGGCTGCATGCACGCGCCGCGGCCAAACTGGCATCGACGACTGGAAAGTATGGTTGCACCATCAAAACCGGTCGAAAGCCCGACAAGCTGGTGGATGCCAAAAGCGTGATGTCCTTAATGCTTCTAGCTGCGAGCCAAGGAACAACCCTACACTTTCACTTTGAAGGTGATGACGCAAAGAAGGCGCACCAAGACGTTGAGCAACTCATAGCAAACCGCTTTGATGAAGAGCGGTAGCCCCAAAACGAACACCCCACAAACCCAACAAACAACCCTGTCCATCCCGCTGATAATGCTATAAATTTTTACCTCCCGCCTATAAACTATCATTCACCTACAACGGTACTCAGGAATTACCTCACCCATGCAGGCGCCCAACGAAAAAGTCAGCCAGCTATCACAGCTAGCCAGCGTTAATGAGCTGATGGATTCCAGTAATGTGCGCTTATTGCGCCATATGCTGAACGACCTGACGCCTGCAGATATTGCCGATCAAATTGAATCCGCACCGCCGAAGGCACGCCGCGTGCTATGGGATCTGGTCGACACGGAGTTTGAAGGCGAGGTGATCGGTGAGCTCAGCGAAGAGCTCCGAGGTGAAATTCTCAAGGAGATGAAAAGCCATGAGGTCGCCACACTAACCGAAGGTCTCGACCCTGACGATGTGGCTGATATCCTTCAGCAGCTCCCAGAAAAAGTAATCCCTGAAGTCCTGCAAGCCATGACTACTCAGGACCGCCAACGTGTTGAAACCGTTCTCACTTATGACGAGGACACAGCTGGCGGGCTGATGAATACGGACACCATCACCGTCCGGCCAGACATGACCCTTGATGTGGTTTTACGTTACCTTCGTCGCCACGAAGAAATCCCACAGACCACTGACAGCCTCTTCGTGGTTAACCGGGAAGATACTTTTCTGGGAATTTTGCCTTTAAGTAAACTGCTCACATCAAGTCCCAATATTACCGTACGCGAAATCACCATGACAAAGGTCGAGGCTATTCCCGCCGACATGCCCGACTCAGAAGTAGCTCGCTTGTTTGAAAAACACAACTGGGTTTCTGCGCCGGTAATCAATGAGGGCAACAAATTACTGGGGCGAATCACTATTGATGACGTGGTGGATGTCATTATGGATGATGCCGACCACTCACTGCTCGGCCTCGCTGGATTGAGTGACGAAGAAGAAACCTTCGCGTCTATTCGTCGTACTGCACCCCGCCGTGCTATTTGGCTCGGCGTGAACCTGATGACAGCCATCCTTGCCTCTGCCGTCATTAATATCTTTGAGGCCACCATCGACAAAGTGGTGGCTCTGGCTATTTTAATGCCCATTGTTGCCAGCATGGGCGGTGTAGCCGGAAGCCAAACACTGACGGTGGTGATTCGCGGTATGGCTTTGGGCCAAGTCAGTCGAAACAATTTACGATGGCTGCTCAGCAAGGAATTTGCTGTAGGCGCGCTCAATGGCATGTTGTGGGCACTGGTCATGGGAGCCGTAGCAGCCCTCTGGTTCAAAGACCCAATGATTGCTGTCATTATTGCGGCGGCCATGATGATCAACCTCATTGCGGCCGCACTGGCCGGTGCAGCACTACCGGTCATCCTCAAAGCTTGCAAGATTGACCCCGCATTGGCTGGCAGTGTCGCGCTGACCACTATTACCGATGTAGTAGGCTTCCTTTCATTCCTGGGACTGGCAACTATAGTTTATGGTTAAAATATTATGAGCGATGAACAACTTTCCGATGAGCATCAAAAAAAGCAAGCTCCAGAAGAAGAACCAAAGAGTAAATCCGCCCTCAAACGTGAAATGACCGCCCTGCAAAAAATTGGGGAAGAGTTGGTTGATTTATCCTCCTCTCAACTGGCTAAAATCTCCATGCCAGAACTACTGAAAGATGCCATCATGTTGGCCCGCCGGCTAAAAAACCGTGAAGGGAAGCGCAGGCAATTACAGTATATCGGCAAGATTATGCGGAACATTGATAGTGATGCAATTAGGCAACGTCTAGATAGTTTCAACCACCAAAGCCAGGCTTATCGCCAGAAATTCCATCAACTGGAACAATGGCGAGACCGACTGATGGCCGATGGAGATAAAGCCCTTGATGAACTACTCAAAGAGTCGCCTGAAGTGGACAGGCAACACTTGCGACAGTTAATACGCCAGGCACAAAAAGAAATATCCCAAGGCAAGCCGCCTGCAGCTAGCCGAAAAATCTTCAAATATTTACAAGAAAATATAGCGTTGTAATATTAAGTAGCAATATCGTGTAGCCTAGCCTCGGCTAAGCCAACACCGATCAAGAGGCATCTTCCAGCGTCGTCACCATATCATCTGTCGCCTGAACTAGTGCCGCCAAGGTGCTAGGCTCGCTGGAAGCATGACCCGCATCACGAATAACTTCCAAGATAGACTCCGGCCATGCACGGTGCAAATCGAATGCCTGCCCTATGGGGCACACCATATCGTAGCGTCCATGAATAATGATGCCAGGAATCTCCTTTAAACGATTGGCCCGGGCAATAATTTCATTGTCTTCCAAAAAAGCATGGTTCACAAAATAGTGGGCCTCTATACGAGCCATCGCCAATGCCGTGTGCGGGCTTCCCAGATGAGCAACCAAACTTGGGTTGGGCTGCAAACTGGCACATCGCCCTTCCCATATGGACCAGGCTTTTGCCGCCGCCATTCGCGTCAACTCGTTATCACCCACTAAGCGCTGGTAATACGCGGCCAACATATCACCCCGCTCTGAAGAAGGAATTGGGGCTAAATAGTCCCGCCAGTAATCAGGGAATACATGACAAGCGCCGTCTTGATAAAACCATCGAATATCCTGCTTTCGGCAGAGAAAAATGCCCCGCAAAATCATACCCCGCACGTGCTCCGGGTATGACTGCGCATAAACCAGACTCAGTGTTGAGCCCCAGGAACCTCCGAACAACACCCATCGCTCAACCTTCATCAGCTCGCGAATTTTTTCCATATCGGATACCAGCTCGCTGGTATCATTCCCCGCTAATTCTGCGTGTGGCTTGGACCGACCACTACCTCGCTGATCAAACAAGATTATTCGGTATTTTTCCGGGTCAAAAAAACGGCGGTCATTTTCTGTGCATCCACCACCTGGACCACCATGCACAAACAACACGGGGATACCCTCGGGGTTACCCACCTCTTCAACGTAAATAGTATGGAGATCATCTACCGCTAGGCAGTGAGTGGCGTAAGGCTTGATTCGCGGAAAAAATGTTCTCATCAATTAGCCCTTCCAAGGGTGGCCCTCGCCGGAATAAAATATCCCCCAACACTCAAGTGCTCTACAGTTAACCCTATGCCAGCTATCAAGAAAACGCAATTACCACGCTGTGAATGGTGTCTCAACGACTCACTTTACCTACGCTATCATGACACTGAGTGGGGCTTACCCTGCACTGATGACCAAAAACTATTTGAATTTTTAATCCTGGAAAGCGCGCAAGCTGGTCTGGCCTGGATCACCATCCTGAGAAAACGTGAAAACTACCGACAGGCCTTCGCTGACTTTCAACCGGAAAGAGTCGCCCGATTTAACACCAGAAGTATTGAACGATTAATGCATGACTCGGGTATTGTGCGGAATAAAATGAAGATCAACAGTGCGATAAACAACGCGAAAAAGTTTCTAGATGTTCAGCAGCATGCTGGTAGTTTTTCCGATTACCTGTGGGGATTCACCAGCGGTGCACCCATCCTGAACCAATGGCAGAACCTTCAGCAAGTACCCGCCTCAACACCACTTTCTGAAACTATCAGCAAAGACATGAAACAAAGGGGGTTTCAATTTTTTGGCAAGACTATCTGCTACGCTTACATGCAAGCTGTCGGCCTTGTTAATGACCACACCATATCGTGTTTTCGACACAGGGAATGCCAGCGTTAGATCTGGCACCCCTTTTTACACGCTAACCCTACAAACAAAAAAGCCTAGAATCGATTTCTAAAAAAGACCTCTTTTATTTAGGGGCTCGCTTACGCTCATTTTCGGTGAGCCGCTTTTTGCGAAGGCGAATGCTCACCGGTGTAACTTCTACCAGTTCGTCGTCTTCAATAAACTCCAGCGCCTGCTCCAGTGTATGGGTGACTGGCGGGCTTAACGTTAACGCTTCATCCGTACCGGAGGCACGCACGTTGGTCAACTGTTTGCCTTTAGTCGGGTTAACAGGCAAGTCATTGCTACGTGAATGCAAGCCGACAATTTGACCTTCGTATACATCGTTACCAGGACCCATGAATAAACGGCCACGGTCCTGCAGGTTAAACAGGCCAAAAGCCAGTGTTTTACCTTTGATCATTGATACCAGCACGCCATTTTGACGCTTGGCAACCTCGCCCTGCTTAGTGAGGCCATAGTGATCAAAAATACTGGTCATAATACCTGAACCACTGGTCATGGTCAGAAATTGAGAACGGAAGCCGATTAAACCACGGGAAGGCGCCATAAACTCAAGTCGTACGCGCCCTTTACCATCTGGCTCCATATTGGTTAGCTCCGCTTTACGCAAGCCAAACTCTTCCATGACCGAACCCTGATGCTGCTCTTCAACATCAATCACTACCTGCTCAAAAGGCTCGTGAAGCTTACCATCCACCTCTTTCTGAATAACCTCTGGGCGAGAAACACCCAGCTCAAAACCTTCTCGGCGCATGCTTTCGATCAATACAGACAGGTGTAATTCACCACGACCGGAAACAATGAATTTGTCGGGGCCATCGCCTGGTTGTACTCGCAGGGCAACGTTGTGAATCAGCTCTTGTTCGAGGCGATCCTTGATATTTCGCGTGGTCACAAACTTGCCTTCCAATCCTGCAAATGGCGAGTTGTTCACCTGAAAGGTCATGCTTACTGTTGGTTCGTCAACGCTCAAAGGAGGTAGCGCTTCCGGCATATCAGGGTGACAGATGGTGTCGGAAATGCCCAATTTGTCGATACCGGTAATACAAACGATATTACCCGCTTCCGCTTGTTCAACAGCCACACGCTCGAGGCCATCATAACCCATCACTTGCAGAACTTTTCCTTTACGTGTATTCCCCTCATGGTCAACCACAACTACTTGTTCGTTGGGCTTTATTTTTCCGCGAGCAATACGGCCAACACCGATAACGCCTACGTAACTACTATAATCCAGTGCACTGATTTGCATTTGCAGCGGACCTTCCCGGTCAACCTCTGGCGCTTTTACCTTGTCCACAATCAGTTGAAATAACGGGGTCATGTCATCAGCCATTTCATCCGGTTCCATACCGGCAATACCGTTCAGGGCTGACGTATAAATAACAGGGAAATCCAATTGCTCATCGGTACCACCCAAGCTGTCAAACAAATCAAACACTTGATCCATCACCCAGTGAGGGCGAGCGCCAGGGCGATCAACCTTGTTCACAACCAGAATTGGGTTCAAACCCTGCTCAAATGCCTTTTGAGTCACAAACCGTGTTTGCGGCATTGGACCATCAACAGCGTCCACCAGCAGCAGCACACAATCCACCATGGAAAGTACCCGCTCAACCTCACCACCAAAATCAGCGTGCCCCGGGGTATCTACAATGTTGATCCGGTAATTATTCCATTCAATGGCTGTATTTTTCGCCAGAATGGTAATACCACGCTCACGCTCCTGGTCGTTGGAGTCCATCACACGTTCCGCACCCAGACTTTTACGATCAAGGGTGCCGGACTGTTCAAGCAATTTATCAACCAAGGTCGTTTTACCATGGTCAACGTGGGCGATAATGGCGATATTACGAAGTTTCTCAATCACAAGATTAGTCCGGAGTTGGTCAAAAGGCGGGCATTATACTGAGCCCGCCCTCTAGGAGATAGCGAAATTATTGTAAATACAGGTGGTTAAGCTTTATTTAC
Organism: Porticoccus sp.; assembly: GCA_018066715.1. GTDB lineage: Bacteria > Pseudomonadota > Gammaproteobacteria > Pseudomonadales > Porticoccaceae > Porticoccus. Next base: position 21,001 of record JAGPWA010000131.1, read on the forward strand.
CCGGCCGGTAAACCGCCACATTGGCAAACCCTTGCTCTACCAGCAACTCAGCATGAAGTCGGCTCATGACACCTTTATCACAATAAAGCAGATAACGAGTATCACCGCTCAACTCCTTGAATCGATTTTGTAGTGTAAAAAACGGGATTTCTTGCACGGTATTTTCAGACAACTTTAGAGGTCGAATATCTACCTCATCGGGGTGACGAACATCGACAATGACTGCATCTGGCTGCGGTGTATCAAATATCTCCACATGAGCAAGAGGCTTGATTTCCTCCATCACCTCATCAATATTTTGTACCCATTTGTTGGCGATAGCCTTTTCCAACACATCAAAATTAAATGCCGTCTCTTCTCTGGCAACACGCTCTTCTTTAGCGCGAGTAGTAGGCTTCACCGAAATAACACCACAGTATTCTGGCATGTTGGCAGCAAATTCTTCTGTACCAATTTTCCGAGCAATATCAATAATGTCATTTTTATCGAAGGTTACCAGCGGCCTCAGCACCAGCGTGCTAACCACTGAATCAATCACCGCCAGATTAGGCAGCGTCTGACTCGACACCTGAGCAACACTTTCTCCCGTCACCAAGGCTTGCACGCCCATTTCATCAGCAATCCTGGTGGCAGCACGCAACATCATCCGCTTCAGCACAACCCCCATCTGGGAGTTATGGACGTTGCAAAGAATTTCAGAGATGACCTCGTCAAAGGGGACGGAAATAAACCGCACTCGATGGGAAGCACCAAATTTATTCCACAGGTAAAACGCCACCTCCTTTACACCCACTTCATGGGCTCGGCCACCCAGATTAAAAAACAGGAAGTGTGTGCGCAGCCCTCGCTTAATCGTGAGATAGCTTGAAACAGTCGAATCGAAACCACCGGAAATCAGTGACATCACAGAATCCTGAGTACCAAGAGGAAATCCACCCAGACCCTTCGTGGTTTCCTCAATGACGTAAAGCTGAGTCTGACGAATTTCCAGCCTTACCGTAATGTCCGGGTTCTTCAACTTAACGCCCGCAGCCTGTGATTGATGTAGTAATCCACCACCAACCTGGCGCTCAACGTCATGTGAGGAGAAATCATGCTTGCCGTTACGTTTTACTCGGAGCACAAAGGTTTTATCCGCCAGCTTATCCGCCCAAACGGAGAGTGTTTTCTCAAGAATATCGCCAAAGTCGCCCAACGGAAAATGCTGTACACGAGAAAAATTAGCAATTCCGGGCGTCCTCGCTAGCACATCGGCCATCTGGCGAGCTAAATCATCATCGTCAGGACCAGTGATTTCGATTTTATCCCAGTCCATATCCACCTGGATAAGCTCATCTAGGGGACGTAATAATTTTCGCAAATTATTACGTAGCTGCTTGGTCATACGCTTACGGACAGGCGCACTTTTAATGGTAATTTCAGGGAATAACTTGATAACAAAATGCATGAATAGGTCTACTCATCACTGGATGCGGGAAAAGCTGCTGATTATATTACAAAAGACGCCATAATCGGCGTATTATGGGCACCTTTAAAAGTACAGCAATATAGAACAGCAACTGCCATAGCGCACAATAATAATGCATACGGGCACTATATTGGTGCGCTGGTCGCCTCAACACCCCCAACGACGGGTATAAGCTGTTGAATTTATTGAACTGAGCTACTGGCATACCTTTTGCTTTAACTACTGATTGCCTGACCACGAAGATGTGGCGGGGCGTGCATAGATTTTAATATTGCCGACAAACCGGCTAACTTGTTTAACCTCGATATCCATAAATTGGAGGAACCAATGTCTAAGACTCTAACCCTAATTAAAGAAAGTGAAGCCCGCTGGGTTGACCTGCGTTTTACCGATACCAAAGGTAAGGAGCAACACGTTTCCATACCCGTCAGTGAAGTTAGTGACGACTTCTTTGAAGATGGGCAAATGTTTGATGGTTCCTCTATTCAAGGATGGAAAGGCATTAACGAATCCGACATGATTTTAATGCCCGATGACAGCACTGCTGTACTCGACCCTTTCACCGATGAGCCTACGATTATCCTTCGTTGCGATATTATCGAACCAGCCACTATGCAAGGTTATGAGCGCGATCCACGCTCTGTTGCCAAACGCGCTGAGGAATACCTCAAAACTACAGGTTTAGGCGACACCGCCTATTTTGGCCCAGAACCAGAATTCTTTGTCTTCGATGACATCAAGTGGGGTTCCGACATGAGCGGTGCCTTCTACAAAATCAACTCTGAAGAAGCTGCATGGTCTTCTGGTCATGACTACGCTGACGGCAACATGGGGCACCGCCCTGGCATTAAAGGCGGCTATTTCCCTGTACCTCCCGTCGACAGCCTGCACGACCTGCGTGCCGCCATGTGTGGCGCCATGGAGCAAATGGGTCTCGATATTGAAGTACACCACCACGAAGTGGGCACTGCTGGTCAGTGTGAGATCGGTGTTAGGTTCAACACACTCGTTGCCAAGGCTGATGAAGTTCAAATTCTCAAGTACTGCGTACATAACGTGGCACATGCTTACGGAAAAACTGCCACCTTTATGCCGAAACCTTTGATCGGTGATAACGGCTCTGGTATGCACTGCCACCAATCTTTCTGGAAAGATGGCGAAAACACCTTTGCTGGTGATGGCTATGCTGGGCTGAGCGACACTGCGCTTTTCTATATAGGCGGTATTATCAAGCACGCAAAAGCCCTCAACGCTTTTGCTAATGCATCGACTAACTCCTACAAGCGTCTGATCCCGGGTTTTGAAGCCCCCGTGATGCTGGCATATTCTGCTCGCAATCGTTCAGCCGCCCTGCGGATTCCTTATGTAGCCTCACCCAAAGGCAAGCGTGTAGAAATTCGCTTTGGTGACCCCACCGCCAACCCTTACCTCATGTTCTCAGCAATGCTGATGGCCGGTATTGATGGCGTAAAAAATAAGATTCACCCTGGCGATCCGGCAGATAAAGACTTGTACGACCTGCCTGCTGAAGAAGCGGCGGCAATCCCACAAGTTGCTGGTAGCCTGCGTGAAGCACTGGATGCCCTGGATGCTGACCGTGAATTTCTAACCGCAGGTGGCGTTTTCACCAATGATACTATCGATGCATACATTGAGCTGAAAATGGAAGAAGTTCTCCGTGTTGAGCACACCACTCACCCGGTTGAGTTCGACATGTATTACTCTGTGTAAGGTGTTACAGATGAGCTAGGGGGAGCCAATACCGTTATCCACGGCTTCCCACCTACTCACCAAATTGAAAAAAGCCCGTTATTTTTTGGAATAACGGGCTTTTTCTTTGGTCTAATTAGGGCTAGTCTTAAAATATCAGCAATGGAGATTGATTGTGATCACGAAAAACATACTGCTTTTCACAATACTGAGCTTTAGCTTGGCATTCAGTGCATTTGCCGAGGTTTACCGCATTGTGGACGAAGAAGGTAAGATCACGTATACAGATACACCTCCACACGATGCCCCTACTAAAGAAAAAGTACACTTACCCGCCGCCAATATCCAGCCTGCCCTGAAAACTGCCCCAATGGTAGAAGCTGTGGAGGAAGAGGTCGATGGATACCAGGAAATAACTATTCTGGCACCAACACAGGATACAACGATTCCTCCTGGACAAGAGACGGTGGCAGTACAAGTCGGCCTGAAACCGACGCTAAAAGCAGGTCATCTCATTCAACTCCTGTTCAATGGACAATCCTACGGCCTGCCCACTGCTACCACATCATTCAGTATCGGATCCCTTGTTCGCGGTGAACATAGTGTCCAGATTCAGGTGATCGACACTGAGGGAAACGTTATCGGGCTCTCCAACACTGCGACCATTCACGTAAAACGCGGCTCAGCCCAGCACTAATCAATATCAAACCGCCTCCCCCAAACCCACACCACGCTAGAGCCTATTTCTCTAGTACTTGCCACACCGGCGCACCAATATGGTGCGCTTCATACCGATTTAATCTAGACTACAGCTAGGCTATAGGCTGCACAGCCCGAAATTCGTAGCTCTGTGTAACCCCATAAAGCTGGCCCGTAACTTGCAAAGTTCTATTTACACATGGGATTACAACGCACTCTTTATAGCCAAAGCATGAAGCCGACAGAAAATTAACTCGTGGTAACAGAGCCAAATATCGGATGACTGACAATCAACTACACCATTTATTGCTGGATAACCTCAGTACCGCCGTTGTTCTGTTGAGCGATAAATTGGAAATATGCTATCTCAATCCCGCTGCGGAAAACCTGCTGGCGGTGAGCGCCATGCGCCTCTGTGGCAGCCCCATAGAGCAGCTACTTGATGACTCAGATAAAAACCTTGTCGCATTACGAGAAGCCATTGAGGCCAACCACCCCTTCACTCAGCGACAGATCTCATTAACACTGATGGATCAATCCCATATTACCGTTGATCTCACGGCGACCCCATTTCTGTCTGCCACCGAAAAACTGCTTCTGGTGGAAATGCAGCCTATGGACCGACTGATGCGAATCAATCGTGAAGAGGCGCTAATTTCTACCCGCGATACCACACGTAATTTAGTACGGGGACTCGCCCATGAGATCAAAAACCCATTGGGAGGCATTCGCGGTGCAGCACAACTACTGTCAGAGGATCTCCGCAGCCAACCGGAATTACTGGAATTTACAGATATTATTTCAGCGGAAACCAACCGACTCTGCAGCCTGGTAGACCGCCTTCTGGGTCCGAATACAGTGCCCAAATTTGCCCCTGTCAACATCCACGAATTGCTCGAACACGTCGCGGCGCTGGCCGAAACTGAAACACTTGGCGCCATCACGATTGAACGCAACTACGACCCAAGTATTCCAGAGCTCCATGGTGACCGTGGGCAACTCATTCAGGCACTGCTAAATATTGTACGAAATGCCATTCAGTCTCTGGGAAATAGCGACCAACCAACTCCCACCATCACGCTTAAAACACGCATTCAACGACACGTCACCATTGGCAAAACCCACCATAAAGTCGTCTGTCGAATTGAAATTATTGACAATGGCCCCGGCATTCCCGAAGACATCATTGATCGCATCTTTTTCCCAATGATTAGTGGTCGAGCCGACGGTAGCGGCCTTGGGCTCCCTATTTCTCAATCAGCCATAAACCTTCACCACGGGTTGATTGAGTGTGACAGCAAGCAGGGCGAAACACGGTTTTCACTGTACTTACCTTTAGACAGTAAGCCGTTGGAAAGTACACCTCAGAACAAACAAGCCATTGGGCACATTAAATGACGAAGAAAACTGTTTGGATAGTCGATGACGACCGATCAATACGCTGGGTAATGGAGAAGGCGCTAAGCCGTGCCGACTTGGACGTTACGAGCTTCGAGAATGGTAACGACCTGCTGGCCCTGCTCGACAAGCAGCTACCTGACACTATCATTAGCGACATTCGTATGCCCGGTATTGATGGCCTGCAATTATTAAAAAAAATTCATGCCTCCAATCCACTGCTCCCAGTCATCATCACGACAGCACATTCCGACCTCGATAGCGCAGTGGCCGCCTATCAAGGTGGCGCCTTCGAATACCTTCCTAAGCCATTCGATATCGATGAACTGATTGCCGTCACCAACCGCGCCATCAGTTTTGCCAATGAACAGAGTGCTGAACACCCGGTTAATACCGACGAGCTCAGTAGTGAGATTATTGGTGAAGCACCGGCCATGCAGGAGGTATTTCGTGCCATTGGTCGACTTTCACACTCAAATATCACGGTGCTGATTAATGGTGAGTCCGGAACAGGAAAAGAATTGGTCGCCAAAGCACTACATGACCATAGCCCCCGTAAAAACAATCGATTTATCGCCCTGAACATGGCGGCTATTCCTCACGATCTGATTGAGTCAGAGTTATTTGGCCATGAAAAAGGTGCTTTCACTGGTGCATCCCAGCGTCGCGAGGGCCGCTTTCAGCAGGCCGATGGCGGCACTCTGTTCCTAGACGAAATCGGTGATATGCCTCCAGAAGCACAAACCCGCTTACTGCGGGTCTTGTCAAATAGTGAATTCTATCTTGTGGGGGGACACACGCCGGTCAAGGTGGATGTTCGAATTATCGCCGCCACCCACCAGAACCTTGAGCAGATGGTCGCCGAAAACCGTTTCAGGGAAGATCTATTTCACCGCTTGAATGTCATTCGCATTCACTTACCCAAGCTGGCAGACCGGCGGGAGGATATCCCCCGGCTCATGCAATACTTTTTCCAGCGTGCAGCAAATGAGCTGGATACTGAGCCAAAAACCCTATCACCTGATGCTGAAGAGCATCTCTGCATGCAGCCATGGGCCGGCAATGTTCGCCAATTGGAAAATGCCTGTCGTTGGCTGACGGTCATGGCCCCCGGCCGGGAAGTTCATTTAGTTGATCTTCCCCCCGAACTGAAAGACAGCCCCATTGAAAACACTGTCGTATCAGGCAATTGGGAGCAACAGCTTCGAAGCTGGGCACAGGGTGAATTGGCTACGGGTAAACAGGATATTCTTACGATGGCAGTACCGACCTTTGAACGCGCTCTGATTGAAACCGCGCTAAGTCACACCAACGGAAGAAAAAGAGATGCAGCGGAACTCCTAGGATGGGGCAGAAATACCCTCACCCGGAAACTGAAAGAGCTGGGCATGGGCGAGGAAGAAGAAAAGTAGGCCCTCGGCTCACAAGAGAATTATAAGGAAATCCCTTCCAGTGAGAGAACCTACTGCTGCTCAACCAATACAGTGAATCAATGACCTCCCATTGCATCAAGGCTTAGTTAAACGACTTAGTGCGTCACTGTCTCCGAGCCCTGTTGACCTGTCTTGACCTCACCTTCCGCCATTGCCCGAGCAAACAATGTTTCAAAATTAATCGGCGGGATTATCAATGCCGGGAAATTTCCTTTAACCACTACGTTATCGATCACTTCACGCACATAGGGAAATAAGGTTGCCGGGCATAAAGTATTGAGAAGCTGTGCCAACTCAGGTCCTTCAACACCCTTAACCATAAAGATCCCAGCCTGATGCACCTCTGCCAGATAAATAGTGTCTTCGCCATCTTTTACAGTAACAGTCAGCGTTAACTCTACTTCGTAATGATCTTCACCGAGCTTCGTGGTCGACAGGCCGATATCCTGATTGAGCTCAGGCTTCACCTTCTTCTGAAAAACAGCTGGCCCCATTGGGGTTTCAAAAGAAAGATCCTTAAGGTAGATACGCTGCACGGCAAATTGTGGTGTACCGCTCTGTTCATCTCCGGTCGCAGCCTGGGTGTTATCTTCAGTCATGTTGATACCTTTGCTAATTCAGTGTCGTTAATATATGTGCCACGGCTCTCACCTATAAAATTTTGGGGACTCACCTGAAGTCATCTACAAACTTGCTGCGATTAACACATCAAGCTGCCCGGACAGATCCAAACGATGTAAATCATCACTGCCCCCTACATGGGTTTCACCGACCCAAATTTGCGGCACCGTATGGCGACCACTTAGCGTTATCAGCTTACGTCGCATTGCCGGGTCTGAATCAACAGTAACCTCGCTGTATTTCACACCTTTTTTAGTCAACAGTTTTTTTGCTGCCACGCAGTAACCGCAAGAACGCGTTGTGTATACCGTCACCTTAGCCATATCAGTCTTTTACAACGGGTAACTTCTGGTTCTGCCACTCCATCATACCGCCAGTCAATCGCTGTACATTGAACTCTTTCTGTTGGAGGCGGCGCCCAATAGCACCCGTATGCTGCCCCGCTTTGTCGGCAATAATGATGGCTTTTTCGCGATGAGCCTCCAGCTCAACCAACCGATCTTGTAATTTGGTGTGAGGTATATTAAATGCACCTGCAATATGACCCGCTTTAAAGTCCTTTGCCTCACGAATATCCAGCAGCACAGCCTCATCAGTATTAAGCATACGAGTGGCCACGTGGGACGAAATTGGTTTACCGCTTTTGATGCGCTCATTAATAGCAAACAGGTAGACAATTACCATCAGAACGCTGACGAGCATCCACTGTTCACTGACAAAAACAAAAAATTCCACGATCCACGGCCTCATTTATCAATTGATGAGCCCACTTAGTTAATAACCCCTAGGTCGATAACCTGTTGTGAGCCTGTTGCGAAAGCGGCCAAAGTATACACACCACACCCTCCGATAGGAAACCACCAATGGCACTGAAACGGCTTTGCCGGTAAGATTCTCGGCGTATTCTCACGACTATTCACATGACGATAGAGGCTGACCAGATCAACGCGATGAGTGAACCAAAAAAACCGCTACTCCTGCTTGTGCTGGATGGTTACGGACATAGTGACAATACTGAGCATAACGCTATTTATACCGCCAATACCCCAACGTTGGATGGTCTATGGAAAACCCGCCCTCGAACCCTCATTAGCACCTCGGGGTTGCCAGTAGGCCTACCCGAAGGCCAAATGGGTAATAGTGAAGTGGGGCATATAACACTGGGGGCAGGCCGGGTGATCTACCAGAGCTTCACCCGAATAAACAAAGCCGTGAGTGATGGCGATTTTTTCACCAACCCCACCTACACCCATGCCATCGACAAGGCCGTAGAAGCGAACAAGGCCGTGCATATTCTTGGTCTACTATCCTCTGGCGGCGTCCACAGCCACGAAGACCATATTAACGCCATGGTAAACATGGCCGCTCAGCGCGGCGCCACAAAGGTGTACGTACATGCCTTTTTGGATGGACGAGACACCCCACCTCGAAGTGCTGAAGACTCCCTAAGAAACACCTCAACAATACTGTCGGAACTAGGCGTTGGCAGAATCGCAAGTATCTGTGGTCGCTTCTACGCCATGGATAGAGATCAACGCTGGGATCGAGTGACTGCCGCCTACAATATGCTAACCCTTGGAGAGACTGTGCATCGGTCTGCCGACCCCATTGCAGGGTTACACGCTGGCTATGACCGGGATGAGAATGACGAATTTGTCCTACCCACGCTTATTTGTGGAGAGGGTGAGCACCCCGCCACCATCCAAGATGGAGATACTGTTCTCTACATGAACTTCCGGCCCGACCGAGCAAGACAGCTCACCCGCGCCTTCGTAGATAACGATTTCTCTGGCTTTGACCGTACAGCCCGACCCTCACTGGCAGACTTTGTCATGACCACAGAGTATGCAGCTGACATTCATACCAGCTGTGCTTTCCCTCCGGAAAACCTCAGTAACTCATTCGGTGAATACCTGAGCAAGCTAGGCAAGACCCAGTTACGAATTGCTGAAACTGAAAAATATGCTCACGTCACATTCTTTTTCAGCGGCGGCCAAGAAGCCCTTTTCAAAGGAGAGGATCGAATACTCATCCCATCCCCTAAAGTCGCCACCTATGACCTTCAACCAGAGATGAGCGCCTACGAACTGACCGACAAACTCATTGCGGCCATTGAAAGCCAACAGTACGACGCCATTATTTGCAATTATGCTAACTGCGACCAAGTTGGGCACAGTGGTATTTTTGATGCCGCCGTCAAGGCAGTTGAAGTTGTCGATGCCTGTGTCACCAAGGTGCTCACTGCTCTCGATAAAGCCGACGGCGAATGTCTCATCACTGCAGACCACGGCAACGTAGAACAGATGTTTGATGAAGGCTCGGGCCAAGCTCACACCCAGCACACCACCTTACCCGTGCCACTCATTTACGCAGGCCATAAGAACCTAACACTCACCAATGGTGGATCTTTGGCTGATGTGGCCCCCAGTATGTTGATGTTAATGGGTTTACCACAACCGCCTGAAATGACGGGCCATTCTCTGATCACCATCAACAGCCCAACTGATTAGATACGATTGACAACAATGTCTAAAACCCAGCTAGTCATTTCAGCAATACTGACTCTTTTGCTGGCATCACCCTCCCTGGCTGGGGAAAAAGAAGATCGTATCAAGCTAAAAACGATCAGTCAGGACATTGCCAAACTACAACAATCCATCAAAGGCAGTAGTAAACAACAGGATTCACTCAATAAGGCATTAAGAAAAGCAGAACTAGCCTCCGCAGGAATCAACCTAAAGATCAACTCGCTGGAAACAAAACTCAAGTCACTGAATGCTGAACTCACCCAATTGCACCTCGAACAAACGACTCTTGAGGCATCTCGCAAGAGCCAGCAGGCCATGATTTCAAAACAGATTACCGCGGCCTACCACCTCGGCAGTGAAGAACCTATCAAGCTGCTACTCAATCAAGAAAACCCTGACAGAATAAGCCGAACATTAAAATATTATGATTACTTCCTGCAGGCTCGAGGGAAAAAACTTAGCCACTATCGTGAAACCCTAACCTCACTCAATAAAGTTGAGGCCTCGATCTCAGACCACCAGCTAGCCCTATCCACAAACCGAGATGCCCTCAAACAAGAACACCAACAACTCACCGAACGACAACAGGCGCGTCGTGAAGTATTAGCCCAATTAAACAAGCAGCTCAGTGGGTCCAAGCAAACACTCAACAAACTTAGCACGGAGCGCAGCAGGCTAGAAAGCGTACTAAAATCGCTTCAAAAAAGTATCGCCAAGTTATCTCTACCTAGCACAGAACAACCCTTTGCTGGCCAAAGGGGCCGGCTAGCATGGCCTGTTTCCGGTCGGCTCAGCAAGCATTTTGGGGCTAGCCGTAATGCCAGTATCACCTGGGATGGCTGGCTACTCAGGGCTAAAGAAGGTTCGGCCGTCAATACAATTCATCACGGCAGGGTGATATTTTCAAATTACCTACGTGGCCATGGGCTATTGATGATTATTGATCACGGTGATGGCTATATGAGCCTGTATGCCCACAATCAGGTGCTACTCAAAGAAACCGGAGAGTGGGTACTGACAGGTGAAACCATCGCTAAAGTTGGCAATTCGGGTGGCCGAGAGGAGCACGCTCTATATTTTGAAATCCGCCATAATGGAAAACCCGCCAACCCCAAACGCTGGCTGAAGAAAAAAGGCTAACCGGCGAGGGAATAAAAACACCTCCGAATGAGGCACCTTTCCCTACAGCAGAGTCAAACGTACACTACTGGAACACGCACTAGGAAAAACCCATGAAGCCATTCTTAAGATCACTGTTTGTGACATTGGTTGTTCTCTCATCAAACGCCAACACATTGGCTGAAGATATCACCGAGGGTGCACGCCTCCCACTCGAAGAATTACGCCATTTCACTCAAGTGTTTGACCAAGTACGTCAAGCCTACGTGGAAGATGTGGATGATAAGGCCTTGCTTGAAATGTCAATTATAGGGCTACTCAGTAGCCTAGACCCACACTCTGCCTATCTTGATAAGGACGCCTACGGCGACTTGCAGGAACACACCAGCGGTGAGTTTGGTGGACTCGGCATTGAAGTGGCTATGGAAGGCGGGTTTATTAAGGTCATCTCTCCCATTGACGACACACCGGCTAAACGGGCGGGGATACAATCGGGAGACCTAATTATCAAACTGGGCGACCAACTGGTTCAAGGTATGAGTCTCAACGAGGCTATTGATATTATGCGTGGACCCAAGGGCTCCACACTAACGCTAACCGTGGCCAGAGAAAATGTTGACGGCCCCCTTGAGATTGATATCGTCCGCGACATCATCAAGGTTCACAGTGTTCGCAGCAAATTTCTTGAACCCGGCTTTGGCTATGTACGGATAGCACAGTTTCAAGAACATACTGGTCGAGAATTCCGTGAGGCACTCAACGATCTACTAAAGAAAGATAGTGACCTAAAAGGAGTGGTACTCGATCTGCGCAATAATCCAGGGGGTCTATTACATGCCTCGATAGACGTCACCGATGCCGTGCTTGATGGAGGCATGGTCGTCTACACAGAGGGCCGCCTACCCAGTTCAAACAACTCATTTCACGCGACACCAGGAGATGTACTTAAAGGTCTTCCCATTGTCGTACTGATTAATGAAGGGTCTGCTTCCGCTGCAGAAATTGTGGCGGGTGCCATGCAAGATCACAGCAGAGCGCTCTTACTCGGCACAGACAGTTTTGGTAAAGGATCTGTTCAAACAGTTATACCACTCGGTGATGGTCGAGGTATCAAGCTCACCACCGCTCGTTATTTCACACCCAACAAACGATCAATTCAGGCTGAGGGCATCAAACCCGACATCGTTGTAGAGCCCGCTGAGATCAAACTACTGAAATCCCATAAGCAGATCAAGGAAGCAAACCTGTCGGGTCATTTGAGCAATAATACAAACAGTAAAGTACACACTGAAAACAGTGCTACGCTGGAAGACAACCAGCTTTATGAGGCACTTAATCTGCTGAAAGGCTTTGACATACTCAGCAAGCAAAACCAAAAACTATGATCTACGTCACAACGGAAGAGAGAACCCGTTGACTTTTCCGTAAATATTGTGCTGAATAAACAACAGGCGTTGAGGATAAGACGTACTGGAAGGTGCTTTGATCAGACCCTTCTAGGCTAATAAAAAAACAACTTATACTTGAGGCAAGAAGTGAAATGAGTCTACTGAGACAAGAAGAAAATAGTGAGCGTAACCCTCCCATTAGGAGCGACCGCTATTTTAAATTACACAACTTCTGGTTTTTTGCCACCCGTGAAGGTGCTGCAGTTGGCCCGTTTGATTCTAAAGAAGGTGCAGTTAACGCTGTAGTAGATTTTATCGAGTTCGCTAAGAAGGCGGATCCCGAAACATTGGAATTTTTTGTACCTGACATAAAGTACGCAGTTTAACCCCAAGCTTACCGTACCTCTACGCCACACTCCGCCATATAGGCCTTGGCTTCGGGTATGGTGTATTCACCGAAGTGAAAAATACTCGCTGCCAACACGGCATCAGCTTTACCTTCAACCACACCATCGACCAAATCCTGCAAGTTTCCAACGCCGCCTGACGCAATAACAGGAACATCAACAGCATCACTAATAGCCCGTGTTAGCGGAAGATTAAAACCACTCTTGGTGCCATCGCGGTCCATACTGGTCAATAGAATTTCACCCGCACCATACTCCGCCATTTTAATAGCCCAGCCCACGGCATCAATACCGGTAGGGTTTCGACCTCCATGGGTGAAAATTTCCCAATGCAAAGGCTCACCATCGACGCTGACCTGCTTCGCATCAATGGCCACCACAATACATTGGGAGCCAAATCGCTCCGCAGCAGCACGAACAAATTCAGGATTTTTCACCGCTGCTGAATTGATACCCACCTTATCGGCACCCGCATTAAGTAATGCTCGTATATCGTCTAAAGTGCGCACACCACCCCCAACTGTCAGGGGAATAAATACTTCACTGGCCATTCGCTCCACGATATGAATCATGGTGTCCCGATCTTCATGGCTGGCGGTAATATCAAGAAAGGTAATTTCGTCAGCACCCTGCTCATCGTAACGCTTGGCCACCTCCACTGGGTCGCCTGCATCACGAATGTCCAGAAACTGCACACCTTTCACCACGCGCCCCTTGTCTACATCAAGGCAGGGAATAATTCGTTTGGCGAGCGTCATAGGTAACCTTAACCTTTATCCTGATCATCAAATAGATGGCCCAATTTACCTGCCTTTGTCTCCAGGTAATTAACATTATGTGGGTTGCGGCCCGTTTGCAGG
>JAGPWA010000007.1 GCA_018066715.1 Porticoccus sp.
AGGCCGGAGCTCTTCCATTTCCCCCCAACGCTCTCCGTAGGGAGGGTTACAAATCATTAACCCGTGATCAATCTGAGTATGGGTCGGTTTTTTAAAGGCCGTCATGGGCTTGGGAATCACCCGAACCTGTTTATCAAGACCGGCGAACTCTATATTTTCCTGCGCAGCCCGAATGGCTCGAGAATCTTTGTCATAGCCACGTATTTCAGGCAGCGTTTTGGCGAGCCCCACCTGACAACGGTCTAGCGCTTCCTGACGAACGACCTGCCATAAATCGTCATCATGTAAAGACCACCCATGAAAACCGAACTTACGGCGATTAAGGCCCGGAGCAATGTCGGCGGCTATCATCGCACCTTCAATCAACAGAGTTCCACTACCACACATGGGGTCGATAAGAGCACCGCCCTGCTCTGCAATCTGTGGCCATCCCGCACGCAACAAAATGGCAGCAGCTAAATTTTCTTTAAGCGGTGCGGGGACCATGGCAGTACGATAACCGCGCTTGTGTAAGCTATCACCCGACATATCCAAACTGACATTGGCCTTATCTCGGGCCAAATGCACATTAATACGAATATCCGGATTCCGAAGATCTACATCCGGACGGTCACCAAAGCTCTCCTTAAGTGTGTCCACCACGGCATCTTTAACCCGCTGAGCACCAAACTGAGTATGACGAATTGCATCATTGGATCCGACAAAATCCACGGCAATACTCTGCCGTGGTGTCAGATACTGGTGCCAGGGGATGGATTTCACACCCTCATAGAGATCATCGGCACTGCCAACATCAAACTTATCCAGAGGCATTAGAATCCGGTTAGCCAAACGAGACCAAAGGCAAGCACGATAGCCAAATTCCAAGGGGCCCTCCGCGTATACACCCGCCACAGTGAGCCTTACCTGATCAGCCCCAAGGGATTCAAGTTCACTAGCTAACAACTCTTCCAGCCCCTTCGGGCAACTGGCAAACCACTTCGTCATAAGGGAATGTCCCGAGTGCCCTTAGTTTTCAGTAAGGACACATCTATAAATTTTTTTGTGAATGTACGTGAGTGCACCAAAGCATCGCACGGATAATCGCTGCCTACAAAACCAATCTAGCCATTAGCGATGAATTTATCTCTAGAAAATTCAACGCCAGTACCAAAGATTTACTTTCTAATTACTAAAGAGTATTAAACCCCACCCTTGATAGACAAATTAAATCTTCGACAGTGCCTCCTGTTTTTGATGAACTAGGTTGGCTAAATAAAACTAATACTACCTTTTACCACTGCTTTTTGACTAAATACAGTGGTCAGTCCATCAGGAGCTTACTCTCTATGAGAAGACAGAAACGAGATTCTTCCCACCGTGCTTTTATCAAAGGTTATCAAGCTGGCTTCAACGGCCGAAACAAAACAACTTGCCCTCACTCAGAAGAAACCCCAGTAGCACAAGACTGGTGCAACGGTTGGCGAGAGGGCCGTGAAGACAACTGGAATGGCTATAGTGAACAAACCTCTCAACAAAAGGTTATGAGTCTATAATCAGTTTTTTAATATAGGGCTTGAACCCTATTTAAGGCCTAATCAGGCTTTGAAGCGGCAGAGGTTCTTCTTTCGCCTCCGCCCGCTTCACAAGGCCGGATCCTTTTCGATTTAGACCATCAAATCAAGCTAGCTCCGTGAGGCTAGCCTTAATCATAAGGCACTGCCTTTCTCACATGCCATTTTGGCGGGTGAGGATATAGTAAGGCGCCGTTCAAGTCATGTGATATGCCCGGCTTGAACACGATATGCGCTGAACAGCCTACGTTAAGAACCTATGACTGAAATACGGCTAGACCAAGCACACAGGTGGTGTATCCGGACGATTTTCTGTGGCCTGTACGATATCAAGAAGCTCTCTGAGGGCGACTGAGAACATAGCGAAATCTCGGCTGGGGGCATTGTGGAGTTCCTCGGTCATCTCAAGCCAACGCTTAATCAATGGACCCTGGGCCGCTTTCCAAACATCAATGACACCATTGATGTCTGTAGCAGATTCGATACCGGATAATAGCGCACTGGCTAAACTGCGGCGCTGACCTTCCAAATCATCTACATACGACTCACGGGCAAAATCTTCCCATTTTGTCGTAGGCTCAAGGTTCACGATTTGATCCGCAAACCAGTCTAGATCCAGCTCGACACTGATTCGATAGTACAACTCAAGTACCAAGCCCACCGGTTTGCCACTGCTGACAGCAATATCTGCAATACCAAAACCAAAATAGAGGAAATTAGAGCTAGCCACCAGCACAGCCACATTCTGCGGCACATTTAACGCAACTATCCGCTCTACTTCCTCGACCCAATCTTTTGATTGCTGTCGTGAAAACAGTGTTGGCAGCAACAACTGCAACTCCACTAACATCGGTCTAAAAGCCGGTATTTCACGCTCTGGGCTGAGGCAGGATCGACGATTGCGAAGGATCCAGCGCGAGGTACGCCGACCCAGACGCATCAGTGCATAAAACAACTCAAACTGTACGTCTGCGGGCACTTGATAATCCAAGGATTCCACTTGTTTCCAGACTCGATCCAGCCCAAGCACACCACGGACAACCACATAAGCACGAATCACCTCATCAACCTCGGCGCCTGTGGAGGCAACCTGTCGTTGACAGAACGTCAACCCCATCACATTGACCACTTCGTTCACAATCTGATTAGTGATGATTTCCCGTCGCAGACTATGGCTCTGTACCTGTTGTAAGTATTCATCGACGAGTAGTGTTGGGAATGCACCAGCGATCGACTGTGCAACATAGCTGTCTTCCGGTAAGTTGGATTTCAACACCGCCTCTTTCAATAATATCTTGCCATAAGATACCAATACGGATAGTTCGGGGCGGGTCAATCCGGTGTTACTTTTCTCTCGCTCCATCAACGTTTCATCATCGGGCAAATATTCCAGCTCACGGCTCAGCTCACCCGCAGATTCCCGCTTAGAAATGAAACGCCAAAACTCTGAAAAATCACTCTGACATTGGTAATAGGCGAGACTGATAGCCTGGGTTTGCCGATAATTATTCTGCAACACCAACTCCGAAATATTATCGGTCATCGTTACAAGCAACTGATTCCGTTGCTCAAAGGTCATAGCTTCACTCTGAACCAACTCATTCAGTAAAATCTTAATATTGACCTCATGATCAGAGCAGTCCACCCCCGCAGCGTTATCAATAAAGTCTGTATTACAGGCACCGCCATTGAGAGCAAACTCAATACGCCCTCGCTGGGTCACGCCCAAATTACCGCCCTCACCAAAAACTTGGCAACGTAGCTCTTTACCGTTAACCCGTAGAGCATCATTGGCACGATCCCCGACATCCTGATGGCTCTCACCCGATGCTTTGACATAGGTGCCAATACCACCGTTCCAGATCAGGTCAACCTTTGCTTTTAGAAGTATATGAATCAACTCATTTGGCCCGAGCTGCTCCTCAGTAATACCAAAATACTCCCTAATTTCGGGGGACAACTGAATAAACTTGGCATCGCGCGAGAACACGCCCCCACCTTTAGAGATCAAAGAGGCGTCATAATCCTCCCAAGTGGAACGCGGCAATTCGAATATCCGCCTGCGTTCGTCAAAACTTGTTGCCGCATCAGGATTGGGGTCAATAAAGATATGCTGGTGGTTAAACCCTGCGACCAGCAAAATATGTTCTGACATCAACATGCCATTACCGAAGACATCACCAAACATGTCACCAATACCAATCACGCTAAAATCTTCTGCTTGGGTATTTAGCCCCAACTCACGGAAATGTCGCTGCACTGATACCCAGGCACCGTGAGCGGTGATACCCATTTTCTTGTGGTCGTAACCATGACTGCCACCAGAGGCGAAGGCATCCCCCAACCAGAAGTCGTAGGCTATCGATATTTGATTAGCAAAATCAGAAAAGGTGGCCGTGCCTTTATCTGCAGCCACAACCAGATAGGGGTCATCAGCATCACGGCGAACAACACAGTTAGGCGGAATAACAGCCCCCTCTACAATATTATCGGTAACATCCAGCAACCCCTGTATAAACAATTTATAGCAGGCAAGACCTTCCTGTAAAAACTCCTCTCGAGTTGCTTTACGGTCAGTTTGTTTTGAAACAAACCCACCCTTGGCACCCGTAGGCACAATCACTGAATTTTTTACCTGCTGGGCCTTAACCAGACCGAGAACTTCAGTACGGTAGTCCTCCAGACGATCAGACCAACGCAGACCACCCCGGGCGACCTTGCCCGCCCTCAAGTGCACCCCTTCCACTCGAGGAGAATAAACAAATATTTCGTACAGTGGTCGTGGCTCTGGTGCGTCGCTGAGTTCTATCGGCGATAGTTTCACCGACATATAGGACTTATATTTATCATCGTCATCTGGCTGAAAGAAATTAGTTCGTTTGGTGGCATCAATTAGCTGTAAATAACTCCTCAGCACCTTGTCTTCATTCAGGTTGCTGACCAAATCCAATGCTTCAATAACTTTCTCATTGAGCCTATCAGCACGGCCATATTCTTCACTGCTCGAATCCACAATTTTGGGGTCAAACAAACAACGGAATAACGCCACCAAATTGCGAGTAATCTCTAGATTAGATGCCAGCGTTGCTGCAATAAAGTTCTGACTATAGGTACTTCCAAGCTGCTTCATATAACGAGCATATAGCCGCAGCAAAGCCACTGTACGCCAGTCTAACCGCGCACCAACAACAAGATGGTTAAAGCTGTCGTTCTCTGTATCGCCATACCAAACTGCCTTAAAAGCATCTTGAAAGGTATTGCGAACAGCAGAGACATCCACTTCCACATCAAGACCAAACAATAGAGTGAAATCGTGTATCCATATTTCCTCACCTTCTACCGGGGAAACCTGATACGGGTGCTCACCAATGACTCGAAAACCAAGGTTTTCCAGCATAGGAACCATGCTGGACAGCTCCAGTGGGTCAACGCGATGAAATACTTTAAAGTGCATGACATTGCGTTCTGCATCCATTGACTGATAAAAGCTCATGGTTATTTCATCTTCACAGGAAAGTGAATGAAATAGATCAATATCCTCCACTGCAGCACTGTGGTCAAAATGATCCTGATAGCTCGCAGGGAAAGCGTTGCGGTACAGGGCGAACATCTGACGCCCCTTCTCGCCGCCCCACTCTATTATCGCGGCCACTTTTAGGTCGTCGCACCAATCGCGCGTGAGTTTTATTATCTTTTCTTCAAGCGTCCGGTGATCTATTTGCTTATAGCGGGCAGAATTTATTCGTAGCACGTATTGAGTGCGCGCCAAAACTGATTCGGAGAAGTAAGTATTAAACTCAGCTTCGCTGGCATCTAACTCCCCCTTGAGGACCACTTCAATTCGTTCACGAATTGAAGTGCGATAAATATCCCGAGGAATGTATACCAGACAATTGACGAACTTCTCAAATGGGTCTGCTCTCATAAAGAACTTAACCATTTTTCGCTCATTAATTTGCCAGATCCCCATCAGTGTTTGATGGAGCTCATCCACGGTGCAATTGAATAGTTCATCCCTAGGGTGCACTTCAATCAGCTGGCACATCGCCTTGTAGTCATGACCACCTTCGGGAAAACCGGTTTTGTCGAGCACCTGTAATACCCGTTGGCGGATAAGAGGAATCTGAAAGGGGCTCATGGTGTATACCCGTGAGGTATACAACCCCATAAACAGGTGCTCACCAATGACCACACCCTTTTTGTTATAGCGCTTTAGGAGAATATAATCGGAGTAGGCTTGACGGTGCACCCTGGAACGAAGCGAGGACTTAGTCAGTGCCATTGACACCCCATTCTTATAAAACGCTGGCCGACCGGGACTCAAATCACTTAATGCCGTCTCTGCAACCTTAACCGGGTGACAGGAAAATATGCCTAGCTGTCGATCTCCCAGGTGCTCCAACTTTGGTGGCACTTGATTGTCTATGAACTTATATTCAGAACAACCAAGAAGAATATAGGCATCATCCCTCATCCACTCAAGAAAAGCCGCCAGCTCACAGTCCTCGTCTTGGGGCAAGTGACTGTTATTGCGCTTTACCTCACTAATAGCCTCATTCAAGCGATGAACCATAGGTAAGAAGTCGTCGGTTACCGCTTCTACATCGCGAAGCACATCGATAATACTCTGCTCCAACTCCAGATGTTTTTCCTGTGAGCGATGATAATCCACGCCAATGGAAATCAGCGCCTCTTGGCAACTACAGGGGTCATCTTCATCCGCAAAGGCACTGACCAATGAGCCCTCCTCGTCGCGAAGGACATTGAGAACAGTGCTCTTTATCGTTTGAATCGTATGATTGCGCCGATTTAACTCAATGCGAACAGAATCCACCAAAAAAGGCATATCTCGCTGGATAATAAAAATAGAGGTAGTAGCACAAACTTTTTCTTTATTCTGCTGCTCAGGGTTAAAGACTTTCACCTTGGGAAGGGATACGTCTACCTTACTGGTGAACGCCAAGAAGTTCTGGAGATAGTCCATGGCAATAGCAACAGGATCGCCCTCAAGTTCTTCTAAGGCGGGAAGATCAAAAATTTTGTGAGAAAACGAAAGAAGTTGCGCGGCTAATGGCGCTGGATATAGATCATTAATTTGTTTTTCAAGTTGCTTGAAAAATTTATCGTCAACTACTACTTCCATGGTGTCTCACCGTTATTAGTTTATTATAATTAGTGACTTTGTTTACCTGCTCGCTCTTAAAGACATCCTCTACTACTCCCCGATTATGCGCCATACTTATGCATAACTGAACTTCATCTGCCACCTATAGTCTAGGTTACCTTCCAGCGACGACCCACTTGGGTTAATGCTCATCAGACAGTACAATTCCACGTCATAAATTACCACTCACAAGAGAAGTATTTCAAAACATGAGCCAACAGCAAGCAATTAATGTATTACGCGACTTTCTCAACAGTCAAATTGTCGGCCAGCCCCACTTGATTGACCGGCTAATTATCGCACTGTTGGCAGATGGGCACCTATTAGTAGAGGGTGCTCCCGGCTTGGCTAAAACTAAAGCGATTAAAACCCTGTCAGAGGGTATCAGCGGAGACTTCCATCGCATTCAGTTTACGCCCGACCTTTTACCCGCAGACATTACAGGTAGTGATATCTACCGTCCGGAAGATGCCAGCTTTAAATTTCAACCTGGGCCAATTTTTCACAATCTGGTGCTGGCTGATGAAATTAACCGAGCGCCGGCAAAAGTTCAGTCAGCACTTCTTGAGGCAATGGCAGAACGACAAATTAGTGTCGGGCGTAGTACTTATCCGCTTCCCCAGCTTTTTTTGGTCATGGCTACCCAGAACCCGATTGAACAAGAAGGGACCTACCCATTACCCGAAGCCCAATTGGATCGGTTTCTGATGCATGTAAACGTGGACTACCCCGCAGCTGACGCAGAACGTGAAATTTTGAGCCTGGCTCGCAATGACGCCTTGAAAACCCCGCAACAAAATATTGAAAAGATCTCTGAAGCAACCCTCTTGGAAGCACGAAAGGAAGTACTTTCCGTGCATATGGCTGAGCCCGTTGAGGAATATATTGTCCAACTCATCCTGGCAACGAGAAACCCTGCTCAATACGGTAACCAGCTGGAAAACTGGCTCGATTATGGCGCCAGTCCTCGGGCAACTATTTCTCTGGATCGTTGTGCTCGAGCCAATGCCTGGCTGAACGACCGAGACTATGTTTCACCCGATGATGTCCGTGCTGTGGCACATGATATTTTGCGACATCGCCTAATTCTTAGCTTTGAAGCTGAGGCCAATGGTGTCACCCCTGACCAGGTTATCGACACCCTGATTAGCTGCGTACCTTCTGCTTAATCGATGACTCATAGTGATCACGACAATCCGGCTATTGCCGATATTTCGACGCTGGTAAAACTCCGGTTTGGCGCTCGAGACCTAAAATTCTTCCCCAGACTTATGGCGAAGAATATGGTGTTGGGTGGCCATCAATCACGTTTTCGTGGGCGGGGCATGGACTTTGAAGAAGTCCGTCAATATCAGCCGGGCGACGATATTCGCACCATTGACTGGCGTGTCACTGCCCGCACGATGACACCCCACACTAAACTGTTTAGTGAAGAACGAGAACGACCCGTTCTGATTGTCGTTGACCTGAGACACACCATGTTCTTTGGTTCTAAGGAGCTAAAGTCTGTCACGGCTTGCCAGGTAGCTGCAGCTCTGGCTTGGGCCGGGCTCAGTGCTAATGACCGCGTAGGCGGGCTAGTTTTTGGTGCTGACCAGCAATATGACATCCGGGCACGCCGCAGCCATCACAGTGTGCTTCAGTTGATCCATAAGTTACGAGACTTTAGTGAACAGCTCATCCATGCGAACAGTAACCGGTATACGCTGGCAGACATGCTTGAAGATACCCGACGGGTAGCCATGCCTGGTTCCACGCTATTTCTCATCAGCGATTTCCATGACCTTAATAAAGACTGTGAACAGCACCTGTTTGAACTGGCCCGACACTGTGATCTTAATGTCTGTCACGTACACGATGCGCTAGAAGCTCAACTCCCCCCCCCTGCTAACTATCAGGTGAGCAATGGCCACCAACGATTTAATCTAAATACCCGCGGGCCAGAACTTCGGCGACAATTTGAAAAGCAGTTCAAAGACCGCCTAACAAACCTAAAACACCTGTGTAGCCAATTGCGAATGGGCAACCTGTCATTCGAAACTTCGGTGCCCGTTCTTTCTGTCTTACAGCAAGCCTACGGCAAAAAAAATCCGGGACGACGCCGATGAATACCCAAGCCACTAATATCCAGGCCCCTGATATCCAAGACGCTAGCATCCAAGACCCTTTGGCACAATTGCGTGACATCCATCTGCCGGACCCTATTCTCTGGTGGCCTCCTGCTCCGGGTTGGTGGGTATTAGCCATATTGGTAGTGGCCGCAACCTATTACACCCTACGATGGTGGCTAAGGCGACGGGCCTACAATTGCTATCGCAGTGAAGCGCTCAGTAAACTCGATGAACTTTATTCGTCGTTACCTCATGACCGCCTCGCTCTGTGCCGGGAAATTCTAACGCTGTTACGCCGCACGGCAAAAACGGCCTATCCAGACCGCTCGCTTGAGTCAGAACTGACACCCAAACTGCTGTCCCAGCTTAATGAATACTGTCCTTCCCCTGTAGCCGACCCCGTGTTTAATCAACAGATGCAGGAACAATTGGGTAGCCTTCCCTATCAGGCCAACCCAGACATCCCTGAACCTTTGATGCAGCAGTTACATGAA
This sequence comes from Porticoccus sp., assembly GCA_018066715.1. Taxonomy (GTDB): domain Bacteria; phylum Pseudomonadota; class Gammaproteobacteria; order Pseudomonadales; family Porticoccaceae; genus Porticoccus. Next base: position 9,323 of record JAGPWA010000007.1, read on the forward strand.
GCCAGCAAACAATGGCTCAAAAAACACCGAAGGAAGCCTCTTTCATGCTGACCTTTGAATGGCCATGGATCATGCTGCTGCTCCCCTTGCCCCTTCTATATAGATTGTGGCGGAGTAAAGCGGAGACATCCGCTCCAGCACTAAAGTCACCCATCTTCTCAGACTTGGCAGCTCAATCAACAGGCTCAACACTGAGCAGTCACTGGCATTGGCTGGTATTAATGCTGTTGACCCTCGCCTGGGTAGCAGCACTACTCGCAGCGGCACGCCCTACATGGATTGGAGACCCCGTTTCACTGCCCAGTAATGGAAGAGACCTGTTATTGGCCGTCGATATATCCGGCAGTATGAAGGAAACGGATATGACCATAGATGGTGACTCTGTGGACCGACTAACCACCGTTAAGTATGTGGTCACCGACTTTGTAAAACGCCGTCAGGGTGACCGCCTCGGTCTTATTCTGTTTGGCACACGACCCTACTTACAAACACCGCTCACCTTTGACCGTCAGACGATGAACACTCTGCTTGGGGAGGCCCAAATAGGGTTCGCTGGGGAAAAAACAGCCATTGGTGACGCCATTGGCTTAGCGGTCAAACGTTTAAAACAGCGCCCTGAAAATCACCGGATATTGATCCTGCTTACAGACGGAGCGAATTCTGCCGGTGAGGTTCAACCCCTTGAAGCAGCTGACATTGCCGCCAGCGAAGGTATTGTCATTTATACCATCGGTATCGGTGCCGATGTCATGATTCAGCGTGGCTTCTTTAGAAACAAACGTATCAACCCTTCACGGGATTTAGATGAGCCAACACTCACCTCGATTGCCGAAAAAACGGGAGGGCTATATTTTCGAGCGAGAAACCCGGAAGAACTGGAAGCGATTTATCAGCAGCTGGATCAGCTAGAACCTGTAGATCAAGAAGCAGAGACCGTACGCCCCACCAGAGCGTTATTCTATTGGCCCTTGGGTCTGGCCATGCTTTGTAGCTTGTTGCTCGTAGCTATTTCAGCACCTGTATCAGTACCGATGGCAAATCGTGGGGGCCAACACTAATGGATTGGCTGGCGACATTGTCTGAATTTCACTTCCTACGCCCCCTCTGGCTTCTTGCCCTATTACCGGCTTTCGTTGCCAGCGGTTGGCTTTATTATCACCAAAAACATAGTGGCAGCTGGGAGCATGTGATTTCAGCTGATCTCCTTCCCTTACTGCTGGATCATATCCCAGTAAAACAACGAAGAGCCCTGCCATTATTGGCTCTAATCGGCTGGCTACTTGGTTCTCTGGCCATGGCCGGCCCCACTTGGGAACAAACACCATTACCGGTTCACAAACAGGAAAGTGCGCTCGTTGTCCTGTTCGACCTATCTCCCTCAATGTTGGTTCAAGATATTAAACCCAACAGACTGACACGGGCTCGGTTGAAGTTGATTGATCTACTTCAACAGCGCCAGGAAGGCACAACTGCACTGGTCGCTTATGCAGGTGAAGCTTTTATAGTCAGCCCACTGACTGATGACGCCGATACTCTGGTAGCACTGGTTCCAGCATTAGACCCCAACATCATGCCCAGTCGAGGCAGTAATGTAGAGGCAGCGGTTGAACAGTCTATTGAACTGATGTTTAACGCAGGGGTAACTCAAGGGGATTTGTTACTGATTACTGACGGTGTTCCTCTTTCCGCTCGCGACACACTCAGTGAAACCATACGTAATATGGGCGACTTCCGGCTGTCTATTTTAGGTGTCGGCACCAAGGATGGCGCGCCAATTCCACTAGGTAGTCAAGGTTTTGCCAAGAACAGTAACGGCAGTATTGTCATTCCACGCCTGGATACTGCCAGCCTTAAAGAACTGACTCATCGTCACGGTGGCCGCTATAACAATCTCACTGCTGATGACACGGATATCAAACGCCTCTCCGAGGGCTTTAGTGTCGAACCGGGCGCACCAGGAAAACAACTGGAACGCACCTTTGATACCTGGAAAGATCAAGGTTACTGGGCTGTATTGCCCTTATTGTTCATCCTATTACTCGCCTTTCGACGTGGCCTGTTAGCCTGTTTACTGATCACCCCACTCCTCTACACACCACAGACCTCTTATGCCTTTGGTTGGGAGGATCTCTGGTCTACCCCTAATCAACAAGCGGCTAATGCCTTATCAAAAGGTGATGCAGAAACCGCTCAGGAACGTTTTAACGACCCTCAATGGAAGGCCTCAGCCGCCTATCGCAATAATGACTTTGAAACAGCGGAGCAGCTCTATAACGACCTCTCTGTAGACGGGCATTACAACCGGGGAAATGCACTGGCGAAAGCTGGAAAGCTTGAAGAGGCCATTGAAAGTTATAACCAAGCACTATCGGTCTCACCGGAGAGTGAGGATGCCAAGCTCGATGATACAAAGTTCAATAAAACCCTAGTGGAGCAATTGCTTCAGCAGCAACAAGACTCCCAGAAAAATTCGGATCAAAACTCTGAAAAAAGTGACTCGTCTCAGGATCAACAAGATCAGCAAAACGACAGTCAAAAAAGTGATGATCAACAACAAAGTGACTCACAAAATAATGAGCAGCAGGAGCAATCTTCAGACTCTGATAACAATCCATCAGAGGACGATCAACCAGATGGAAAACAGTCAGAAGACGATCCAGAAAACAGTCAAGACAGCGATCAAAAAAGTGACGAGCAACAATCCAGTGCTGAGGAGCCACAAAATCAGGATGAGCAATCAACTGACGATCAGTCCGAACAAGCGGAAGAAGCCCAACAAACAGGTGAGGAAGAACAACCAGATGACCAAGGAAAACCAACAAATGCAGAATCACAACAGCTGACTGATGAAGAAAAGCAGGCCATGGAACAATGGCTACGGCGTATTCCTGATGATCCTGGGGGCTTGTTGCGTGAAAAATTTCGCTACGAATCCAAAAAACGTCAATATGAACAGCGTCGAGGCATCAACAAAGCCCCAGACCACGATGAAGAACGATGGTAAGTAACCCATGATACCCACCTACTACTCCACAGTACGTACTCTCCTGGCAGTCCTTTTTTGTCTGACCAGTACAGTGACTCTGGCTGACACCTTAACGGCCTCTGTAGATCGCAATCAATTGAGTAAAGGGGAGACACTCGAACTCCTCGTCCAGTTTGATCGACAAACTACAAGCGACCCGGACTTCGCGCCACTAAACGATGACTTTGAGGTGTTGTCCCGACAGCAAAAGAATAAATTTTCCCTCATGAATGGGACCTCTACCTCCTATACCGAATGGCGCTTGCAGCTGTTACCCAAAAAAACCGGAAAACTACAAATCCCCTCATTGAGCTTCAAAGGTGTGGTCAGTACACCTATCACACTTCAGGTTCAGGATCGCCGCCAGACCAGTACCACTACCAGTAATCAACCGGTATTTGTTGAAACAGACGTGGACAAATCATCCGCCTATGTTCAGGAGCAGTTACTCATCACCTTTCGTATCAATGCATCGACCAATCTTCAAAGTATTTCCAGTGAAGAGCTAATGATTAAAGATGCGTCTGTGATGAAAGTGTCTGAAAATCAATATCAGAAACAGATCAACGGTATCAATCATTTGGTGATAGAACTCCAATATGCAATATTTCCGGAATCAAGTGGAAACCTAACTATTCCGGCAATCCGATTCAACACGGTGATTCCCGACCGTCGGGACCCTTACTCAAACTCATTTTTCTCCCGTGGGGGTAAGCGTGTTTTCCTTTATTCAGAGGAGAAAAAAATCACCATTAAGCCTCGCCCAACCAGTTACGGCTCCACAGAGTGGCTACCTACCACAGCGGTGAGCCTAAGCGAACGGTGGAGCCGCCCACTGGACAAGTTAGTTGCCGGTGAGCCGATTACTCGCACTATTTATCTCAGTGCTCAAGGACTAACCTCAGCGCAGCTTCCTCCACTTGATATTAATGCTGGCGATGGCTTTAAAGTTTATCCAGACCAACCGCAGCTGAATGATGATGTTAGCAGTAACGGCGTCATGGGGACCCGAGAGGAATCCATTGCCATTGTTCCTTCTCGGGGAGGCACTATCACCTTGCCAGCGATCACCGTGAAATGGTGGGACACGGCCAGCAATCAAATACGTGAAACCGTTTTGGACGGTCAGACGCTCACAATTAAACCGGCAGAAAACGCAATTTCCGCACCAGTATCAGCGGCAGAAATACCCAGCACGGCTGAAACACCATTAACGGAAAAACAACAACCTAGCCTGATTTTTTGGCTGCTCATCATTGGCAATGCTCTCTTACTGGGAACGACCATCATTTTTCTGGTCCTTTGGAGAGGCGCTCGAAACAAAACGTTCAATGAACCGAAGCCCTCTGAGGAGTCACCTGAACGAAAGGAGGCGGCGCTATTTAAGCAGCTTCAACAACAGGCAAGGAATAAAGACCTACGAGCTTTCCGTCAAAGCTTATTAGTCTGGGCCAGCGTTCGATGGCAACACCCACTTGTCACCCTTGACGATGTTGCTGTCATCACTAAGAACCCAATATTAACCACTGAATTACAGGCACTTGACCAGTCCCTGTATAGCCCTGACGCATCAACAACAATCGATCTAGGCTCATTAGTGGCTCACCTTAAAGACCTGCGTAAACAGCCCATGGGAGAGAAAGTACCCAAGGGAAACCACTTACAACCTCTATATGCAGAGAGTTAGTAGCGCCTCGTTCATTTTTACGAAACGGCAAAGCTCGCCTGTCATTAGTGCATCCCGTAGAATAGTAGCTGCCTTCTCTGCGAAGGCGGCTATGCCCCAAATTCGCCATCTGTCATTCAAGGACACAAGTTATGCGTCGAGTGGTTTTCAATCAAAAAGGTGGTGTGGGTAAATCCAGCATCACCTGTAACCTTGCCGCTATCAGCGCCAAAAATGGCCACAAAACACTAGTTATTGACCTTGACCCTCAGGGAAATTCTACCCACTACCTATTGGGAGAGAATGCCAATCCCACACATACCATTGCCGACTACTTCTCTCAGACATTGTCCTTTAACCTGACCCCAAAAAAACCTCAGGAATTTATCACTGCAACGCCGTATGAAAACCTCTCGGTCATTGCCTCTGATCCAGAATTGGACACTATTGAGCAAAAGCTCGAATCACGCCACAAGGTCTACAAACTGCGTGATTTGCTCAATAAACTAGATGATGACTTCGATCATGTCTTTATTGATACCGCGCCAGCACTAAACTTTTACACCATGTCAGCACTGATTGGTGCTGACCGGGTCCTAATACCCTTTGATTGTGATGCTTTCTCACGTCAAGCGTTGTACAACATTCTAAGTGTCATTGAAGAGATGCGTGAAGACCACAATGAAAACCTCGTCATAGAGGGCATTATTGCCAACCAATTTCAGCCTCGAGCCAACCTACCTCGACGTATCCTCGAAGAGTTGAAAGCAGAGAAACAACCCGTTCTACCGGTGTACCTCAATTCATCTATTAAAATGCGAGAGTCACACCAAGTCTGCAAACCCCTCATTCATTTTGCCCCCAGTCACCCGTTAACCACCAAATTTGTTGAGCTGTTTGAACATATCTCCGACAGTAAAACTCGCAGCAAGAAAGCTGCACCTAAGCCAACGAAGACTACTAAGGCTGTATAGCTTTAAATGTCTTCATTCAGCTAAAGATGAATCAATAATTTCAGACGAAAAAAAGGAGAGCCAATGGCTCTCCTGAAATGTAAAAACCCTAGAGATAGAGAAGGGTAAATGTCACTCTTTTCATCAATACACTTCCTTCAAGATCATGTACTGACGGCGCCATTGTTAACCTTTCCACTCACTATCACCTTGATAGCAATCAAGTAAATTCTATCGCCCTCTGCCTAAAGGCTTTTTGAGGCGATCTCATAGGTATCTCTAGACAACGCTGGAGTTGCCAATACATTGGCCAACTGTTGACGCATTGCTTCCTGGCGCTCACCACCGTAGCGGCGCCACTTTGTGAGTGGAGTGAGCAACCTGGCCGCTATTTGAGGATTAAGCTTATCCAGTGTGATCACGTTATCCGCAAGGAACTGATAACCAGAGCCATCTTCACGATGAAAGTTAACCGGATTACTATTACAGAACACACCAATGACCGAACGCACCTTATTGGGGTTATGCAAATCAAAGGCAGAGTGAGCCATCAATTGCTTCACTCTATCCAGGCCTTCCGGCAAGGAGCACGCAGACTGCACCTGGAACCATTGGTTGAGAACTAATGGCTCATGATGCCAATCCTGATAGAACTGCTCTAATGCGTTCCCTGCAAGCTCAACAGCCTCATGACGAGGGTCATTAACTAATGTCGCCAATGCTGATAGGCGATCTGTCATATTATCTGCTTGTGAAACCTGAGCATTAACCCATGCCAAAGAATCATCAGTGCCGGCATGAGCCAGATAACGAAGGGCCAGGTTTTTCAAACTCCGTCGGGCAACCTCATCTGCATTATGAATATAATTACCCTGTGGCTGATTCTTCTGGTAAGTCGATATCCACTGACCGGCCAACACCACACCAAGCTCACGACACATAAATTGCCGCACATGGTGAATGGCCTCAACATCAATAACATCAGACAGTTCTGCCAGCAGTGGCTCTGAGGGCAAGGTCAGCACCAATGCTTGCATAGCCTGGTCGGCCGAAGGCTCTTCCAGTACTTTCGTAAATGCCTCAATAAGGCATTGATCAAGCACCAATGCCTTACCTTCTTGGTAATCGGCCATCAGCGCCTGCATAACCTGTATCGCCAGCTGCTGACCTGCGTTCCAACGATTGAAGCCATCACTATCGTGTGACATCAAAAAACCAAGTTCATCGAGGGTATAGGCATAGTCCAATCTGACTGGGGCAGAAAAACCTCTCAGTAATGAGGGGACGGGGCGCTGATCGATTCCTTCAAATGTCACAGTCTGTGTTTGCTCGGTAACTTCTACCACTTGGCTGGTTTCGCCAGACGCTGACAATGCTAGATCACCTTGCGCCGTGACCAATCCCAGTTTTACCGGAATATGAAAGGGCTGAGAATTTTTACTCGCAGAATCCGCTCGCTGCTTCTGCTCAAAGTGAAGACTGTACCGCTGTTGCCCTGCATCGTACTCACTACGAACCGTTAATAGTGGCGTTCCAGACTGACGATACCAGCTCATAAATTGGGTGAAATCGCGGCCACTAACATCAGCCATTGCTGCGACGAAATCTTCAATCGTTACTGCCTGACCATCGTGCCGTTCAAAGTAGAGGTCAGAACCCTGGCGAAATAATTCTGGCCCGAGCAGTGTTTGGATCATCCGTACTACTTCTGCGCCCTTCTCATAAATGGTCACCGTATAAAAATTGGATATTTCCATATAGGAGGCGGGTTGAACCGGATGGGCTGTAGGCCCGGCATCCTCAGCAAATTGTACTGTTCTGAGCAGATTGACGTCCTCTACCCGCTTAACGGTTCGCGACCCCATATCAGCAGAAAACTCGGCATCACGAAAAACGGTAAAGCCCTCTTTAAGGCTCAGCTGAAACCAGTCTCGGCAAGTGACCCGGTTACCTGACCAATTATGAAAATACTCATGGGCAACCACAGCCTCCACCCGCTGAAAGCCAGCATCGGTAGTAGTTTCAGGATGAGCTAACACACAAGAAGTATTAAAAATATTGAGGCCCTTATTCTCCATAGCCCCCATATTGAAATCGTCCACTGCCACAATCATATAAAGATCTAGATCATATTCACGACCGTAGACATTCTCATCCCACGTCATGGCATGCTTTAGGGATTGAATGGCATGATCACATTTCTCAAGATCTTTAGGCTCCACATACAGGCGAAGATCGACATTCCTACCACTACAGGTAGTAAAACTATCCTCAACAACCGCTAAATCACCCGCCACTAGGGCAAATAAGTAGGCGGGTTTTTTGAAGGGGTCGTGCCAAGTAGCCCAGTGACGATTACCCTCTAAATCACCAGCCTCTGACTCATCAGTCTCAAGCTCGCCAGCCTCCACCAAATTGCCATTGGAGAGTAATACGGGCGAGCTGGATTTATCCGCAATAATTGTCGTGGTGAACACCGACATCACATCCGGACGATCCAAGTAATAGGTGATTCTACGAAAGCCCTCAGCCTCACATTGGGTGCAATACATGGTGCGAGACTTGTACAAGCCCTCCAGTGACGTATTGTCCCGTGGGCGAATAACCACTTCAGAGACTAGCTCAAACTGGTCTGGCACCCGATGGATCAACAGGCTCTCAGAGGTCACGCTGTATTCATCAACAGAAAGAGCACGACCATCGATAGCAATTGATTTGAGTATAAGCTGCTGCCCGTGGAGTTCCAGAGACTTGCCCTGAGAACTACTTTGATCGCCGCTGTCAGAGTTACAACTAGAATTACAATCAGGGTTACGGCGCATACTCAGTGTGGCATGAACACTGGCATCATTTTCTCTGATATCTACACGGAGAACCGTTTTGTCGATTAGAAACCTGGGGGCTTGGTAATCCTTTAAATCTATTGTGCCCGGTTGGGCGTCTTTCATGGCCATCATTAAAGTGCTACTTCCACGTGATATGCAGTGTATTTACGAATATTAATCACCCCGTTATCGAGTATCAGGTACTGCCCCTTAATGCCCATCAAGGTACCCTCTACAAGCGGGTTTTTGTCCATATTGTGGCTGGCTACCTTAACGGGGTACTCCAACACAGGGTATTCAATATCCACTGGGGCGGCGTCTAACCGCTGGAATGCCTGTAGACCAAACTGTTCCTCTAGTTGTGTCATTCCTTTATCACAGAGGTCAAACAACGCATCACGTGTGGTCGGCAAATCCACGGGCGCAATAGCGCCCTTAAGCATTGTTCGCCAGTTGGTTTTGTCTGCCACATGCTGACGCAGCAAGTCCTCGGCTAGGCCCGATTGCAGACGTGTTTTAACTCTTAATATCGGAAGCCCCTGAACTGCCCCCTGATCGATCCATCGAGTAGGTAATTGGCTTTCACGGGTAATCCCGACTTTGACACCCGAGGAGTTGGCCAAATAGACAATATGATCAACCATACAGTGCTGCTCACCCCATTCAGGCTCACGGCAGGTACCCTGTTCATAGTGGCATTTTTCGGGGCTAACGATACAGATGTCACACTGAGCTAACTTGGTGAAGCAAGGGTAGCAATGCCCCTGATTAAAGCTCTTATTACTGCGTCGCCCGCAATGGGCACAATGGATGACGCCAGTATGTGTAATGCGTATCACTTGGCCCAAAAAGTCGTTGAGCGGAACCAATTGATCATCCAATGGAAGCTGGTACTCGACCGGACCGGCCAATGCTACCTGCATTTTACGGAGGTGGCCCTCATGACAAACCATGGGTTACTCCTGCCACTTCAATGGCTGTTCATCCGTCGGCTTACTCTTACTACTGCAAGGCTCTTTCGACTTCTTAGGCGCAATATACCCAACCCGCTCTTCCTCGGTTTTATGCCGGGCATCATAGGCAATAATCGCCTGTAAGCTTTGCTCACGCTGATCAACGGTGAGGCGTGAACCATCTAGCCATTTCCCAAGCTCCACAGCTCGCTTGAGGTTGGCATATATTTCTGGCGTAATTGATTCAATAAGCTGCTGGAAATCCATAGGTGACCTCAAATTTTCAGGCGGGGATTATAGCATTGCCTTTAACCTCTGCCGTCATCCTTTACCATCAATCAAGAGACTCATTACGACCTGCCCAACCGCCAAGTAACATGCCAGTCACCAAGCCGATAGCATGAGCAGCATTGGCAATACTGCCATCCATGAAAAGATTAATAAGACCGCTCATACCAAGTAACAACCAGAACAGCATAAAACCCAACAGTCCTTTGGGTATGGCTAATATCGGTCGTGGGGCAATCTTATGTCGAATCCAGATATAACCGAGTAAGCCGTAAACCACCCCTGACATACCGCCAAATAGTGAAGGTCCACTCCACAGGTATTGGCCCAGATTGGAAGCAATCGCCATTAACAACACAGACATAGTCATTTGCAGACTGCCAGTCAACGGCTCTATCCGTCTACCAAGCTCCCACAGCCATAAACCGTTAAAAGCAATATGAAAGAGACCAAAATGCAGAAAAATAGGCGTTACCAACCGCCAATACTCACCATTTTCCATGGCATTATCGGCGGTATCAAACCGGATACTGTCACCTACAATACTTAGATCCTGGAAGGTAAACCAATGAATGAGAGTAAAGCCCCACTCAACAATTGCCGTACCCAAAAGACTCAGCAATAACAACGCTGCGATCACAGGCATTTTTCGTAATTGCTCCTGAACGCTCATGCCACCTACATGCTGACGACCCATCGCACGCTGTTGTCCATCGATGGCTTCCAACAACCGCTTCACTTGCGGAACCTGTTCGGGAAACTCTACCCACAATTCGGACGCCTGTTCCAGTCTATTGATTCTGTAGGAAATGTGTTGGGTATCTAGGGCTGTACAAAGGTCACTCACATCAAACTGATGTGAAATTTCTGCCACCAAAATCCATGGGGTTGATTGGTCGGTCATCGCTAGCTTCTAGTGTCGGTGTTGAGGGTTAGTGTCGAGTATTAGTGGTTACGATCAGTGGAATCTAGTCGGCTGCCCCAACCTAGCTTGGTGCGACAGGTTTCATAAAAATTGTGCCCAACAGGATGAATCAACTGTATTTGCTGTTCCTTCTTATTAATACGAATAACATCACCCGGCTCTGACTGGAGGTCATTCTGCCCATCACAGGTGACCTGTGGATGAAGCTCATTCAATGACCCCACACGAATTTCTATATTGCTGCTTCCGCCAACCACAATGGGTCTGCTGGTCAGGGTATGAGGGTTCATCGGCACCAAAACGATCGCATCCAAATTGGGGTGCATGATCGGGCCACCTCCTGAGAGTGCGTAAGCGGTCGAGCCTGTAGGTGTTGATACAATCAAGCCATCCGAGCGCTGGCTGTAGACAAACTGCTCATCGATATAAAGCTCAAACTCCATCATCCGTAAGGACTTGCCAGGGTGTAACACAATATCGTTAAGTGCTTCACCACAACCAATGGTTAACCCGTTGCGTGAGATAGACATTTCCAATAAAAAACGCCTGGAAATCACATAATCACCCGCCAATACTCGATTAACTTGTGCTTCCATCTCGCTGGGTAGAATATCGGTAAGGAAGCCAAGTCGCCCCCGGTTCACGCCCAATAACGGGATATCATATTCCATCATGCTTCGTACAGCGCTGAGCATACTGCCATCGCCACCCACCACGATGACAAGATCTAGCTGCTGCGCCATATCGTCGCAGTCAAATACGGGTAAATGTTTATTATCGATGAGCCGAGCAGTGTTTAGCTCTAGCAGTACGGTATACCCACTCTTTTCCAGAAAACTGGAAAGCCGTTTAAGAGAGTCAACAATTTCAGGAAGCTGAATATTGGCAACTAAAGCAATGCGTTTGAAGTGAGCCATGGATATATCAGAAGCGCCCCAGCGATAAATGTCAACGGATTATACACGGCCAGCCAAGGGGTATTGACTGACGTTATCAACCTCTGTGATAAGGAATAAACCAGACCACCAGTTAACGTGTAAACAATAAATGAATCATCTCATGACATGGGGCGGTTAACACCCGTAATCCCAGCAGGAATATTTGATTTCCCTTCGAACAGTAACGCCCAAAAAAAAAGCTCCCTAACAAGGGAGCTTTTAATGTAATGGCGGACCGGACGGGACTCGAACCCGCGACCTCCGGCGTGACAGGCCGGCATTCTAACCAGCTGAACTACCGGTCCGTTATTCGTCTATAATAATTTGGTGGGTGGTACAGGGGTCGAACCTGTGACCTACGCCTTGTAAGGGCGCCGCTCTACCAACTGAGCTAACCACCCCTTTGAAAGAGAGCCGCATTCTACCGGAATATCCCCACGTGTCAAACATTTCGAGCGTCCATTCTCTATACATCCAGCGGACATCAAACTAACATACGCTACCAGCAAAAATGACTGAGAGAAGTATGGAAATTTTTAAAGAATTCACCTTCGAAGCTGCCCATTTATTACCCAATGTTCCCGAAGGACACAAGTGTGCCAGACTGCATGGTCATTCTTATCACGTCACAATCTATCTCAGCGGTAACGTTGGAGAAACCACTGGCTGGGTTCTTGACTTTGGTGACCTAAAAACACACTTTCAACCTATTTATGATCGACTCGATCACCGCTATCTCAATGACATAGAAGGCCTTGAAAACCCAACCAGCGAAAATATTGCTCGTTGGATCTGGGCTGAACTAAAGCCGATGCTAGCCGAGCTTAGCAAGGTACAAATTCGTGAAACTTGCACTTCAGGCTGCTCCTATATCGGTGATTAGCGCTTTATAGGGTGCGCCTGTGTACTAGAATTTTACTGTGAACGAGCACACTTCATCTAAACGACTATTTATTGCACTGCCCATTCCCTCTGCAGTCAATCACTCATTGGATAAATACTGTCGGCAGCTTGATGAACACTATGAATCGTCAAGAATTAGATATACACCTGTCAACAACCGTCATTTGACGCTCGCTTTTCTTGGACAGCTGGGCCCCACACAGGTGATTGATGCTACTGAGGTAGTGCAGCGGATTCAACACACGCCCATACACTTGAAACTAACAGTGATTGAACGGTTTCCAGACGCTCAAAGCCGGATCATCACCGCACTGCCCGAGCCCTCCAACCCACTAAGCGCTCTTCACCTCCAATTACAACAAGCGCTTGAACAACGAGGTTTTCCTGGTACGACACGACCTTTTAGACCCCACGTCACTCTGGCAAGAATGAAATACAATAATGAGCACCTAACCATAGCGCTCAACCCACCAATAGACATGATGGTATCAGAGGTCATTCTTTACGAAAGCCAACGCATAGATACAAGCAACACCTACATCCCGCGAGAACAAACGGTGCTGAATGAACCCACTCCGTAACAGATAATAAAGAAATCGGGCAGAGTAAGGGCTATGGCTTCTCTAAGAGTAACTGTTCTAAAGCGGGACGAAGCTCCGGGTAGCTGAACTCAAAACCTGACTCTAAGGCCTTACGGGGAACTACACGCTGCCCCGTTAACAACAGCTCATCTGCCATTTCACCAAATAACAGCCGTGCCAACGGTGATGGCATCGGTAATATCGCGGGCCGCGACAGCACGGAGCCCAAGGTTTTACTAAACTGCCTATTAGTGACTGGATTGGGTGATGAAGCATTGATGCCGCCCTTAATATCACTGCGGTTGAAACAATGAAAAATAAGATCAATCACATCCTCTATATGTACCCAGGGCATCCATTGTTTACCGGTCCCGAGTCGGCCACCGAGCCCGAACTTAAAGGGGGGCAACATCCGCCCAAGCGCACCTTCTTCGGCCCCCAAAACAATGCCGGTTCTTAAACAACAGACCCTTGTCCCAAGCTGGTTAAATTGCAAGGCACTATGCTCCCACTCCGAACATAGGTGGTGGGAATAGCTGTTGTGATGTTTCGCCGCCTCATCCAGTAGCTTGTCACCCTGTGGGCCGTAGTATCCTACAGCTGAGCCACTGATTAAGATTTTAGGTGGCTCGGGTACGGCCTGAAAATAGTCAAACAGTCTATTGGTAAGACCCACTCGACTCTCAAGAAAAGCCTGTTTTCTTTCGACGTTCCAACGACCAGATACGAGAGGCTCTCCCGCAAGGTTGACCACATAATCAATCTTGCCCATTGAGGAGAGTTCTGCCAAGTTTTGGATAGCGGTCACACCCGGCAAACGTTTGTGGGCCTTATCGAGACTTCGGGTAAAAGCTATCACCCGGCAACCTTGCTGCTGGGCTTTCTGGCAAAAATGAGAGCCTATAAAACCTGTAGCCCCAGTGACTAAAATTATTTTATTGTCCATTAACTACTCCCTGCCACCACACATTCTCCTTACCACCCGCATCAAAATGAAGAATGTGAAAGAGCAACTCTTAATAGGATTAATATCGTCAGCGTGGCGGGCAGGTATAAAGAGAATAATAGTAGGTGACGTCAGCTAAGAAGACACCTGTTTACTATTTAAAGCCCCTAAGCTACGCCATGACCTGATTTTCAATCCCATAGAGACAGTGTAGTCAATGTAGAGAAAAGAGCCTGAAGTTACCGGTAAATTGTCCTGACGAGACTGTCGTCGGTCAGACCAACCATGCCAGTAACTCTTTTGTTTTATTCTCCATCAGCTCGGTAGCGGTGGCTTCCACATTGAGTCTGACCACAGGCTCGGTGTTACTACTGCGCAAATTAAAACGCCACCCATCAAACGACATACTAAGGCCATCAGACTGATCAATACTTTTAGCCTCAGGCGAATAGTGGCTTTTCAGCTTCGCTAGTAAACTCGGGGCATTATCAACTTGATGGTTAATTTCACCAGAACAAGGGTACTCGTCCATTCTGGACTGAATCATGGATGATAGGCTGCTTCCCGTATCACTGATTAATTCAGCCACCAACAACCAGGGGATCATTCCGCTATCACAGTAAAAGAAATCACGAAAATAATGATGGGCGCTCATTTCACCACCATAGACGGCATCTTGCTCTCGCATCACTTGCTTAATAAAGGCATGTCCACATTTACTTTGTATCGGGGTACCACCAAATTGCTCGCAAACAGATTCGGTATTCCACAGTAATCGTGGGTCATGAACAATTTTTTCACCCGGGTGTTTACGAAGAAAGGCCTCAGCCAACAACCCAACAATATAGTAACCCTCTATAAATTTTCCGCTTTCATCAAACAAAAAACAGCGATCAAAGTCACCGTCCCAAGCTATCCCAAAATCTGCTCCGTGCTCCCTCACTGCATCTGTCGTGTGGTGACGGTTCTCTGGAAGCAGAGGGTTAGGAATACCGTTAGGAAAGGTTCCATCAGGTTCGTGATTAACTTTAATAAATTCAAATGGTAGATGACTTTGCAGCGCATCTAGCACGGGGCCTGCTGTGCCATTACCCGCATTAACGACTATTTTTAAAGGCTTTAGCTTAGACCTGTCCACATAGGTCAAAAGATGTTCAATATAGGCATCGGAGCAACTCACCCGCCGATAGCTACCCCGCTCATCATTACCCGTTGCAGGAAAATTCGACGCTTCTGCAATTTTCTGAATCTCCAGCAAACCTGTATCCGCACTAATGGGCCTAGCGCCCTCTCTCACCAACTTCATGCCGTTGTAGTCGATCGGATTGTGACTTGCCGTCACCATAATGCCACCCCCAACCTGAAGGTGGTCTGTTGCAAAATAGATTTCTTCTGTACCGCAGAGCCCAATATCTAACACATCAACACCCTCATCTCTGAGGCCGTTTGCCAGCGCACACTTCAGCGTCGCGCTGGATGTTCTTATATCTCCACCAATGACAACCGTTTCTGGGTCAAGCCAGCGGGCATAAGCTCGGCCGATCAAGTAAACCGTTTCCGGGGTCAGGTCTTCACCCAATTTCCCGCGGATATCGTAGGCTTTAAAACCATTAATCTTCATTTCTTACCCATATAAATTGTTCATATAAAAAAGCCCATACCAATGGTATGGGCTGGCCAATATCTTCTGTCTCTAGTGCCTGGAACTATCCAATTTTACCACTGACGCCTTGTGTTCAAGACTATGCAGGTATTTTTTTAAATCATCACCAATCTCACTATGCTGAAGTGCATAAGCAATGTTCGCTTGTATATACCCCAGCTTACTTCCGCAATCATGGCTTTTCCCCATAATCCGATAGGCTTCCACCACCTCATGGTGCAACAACTCCTCAAGGGCATCAGTTAACTGAACTTCGCCTCCAACACCCATCGGTGTCTTTTCAAGAAGAGCCCAAATAGTTGGGGGAACCACATAACGGCCTACAACCGCCATATTAGAAGGGGCTTTTTCTTGAGTTGGCTTCTCTACCATCGCATCAATTCTGGCCACACCTCCGCCCATTAGATCAACACCCTTGCAATCCACTACACCATATTTATTCACATTTTCCCAAGGCACGGCTTCAACCATAATCTGACTATGCCCCGTGGAGGAGAAATTATTGAGCATAGCGGCTAAATTATCAGCAGCCAGATTAGACTGATACTGATCCACCAATACATCGGGCAGCAAAATAGCAAAGGGGGCGTCACCAATAACAGGCCTAGCACAACTAATAGCGTGACCAAGCCCTTTTGCATAGGGCTGCCTTACTGAGATAACGGTGACACCCTCTGGAACGATGGCGCGCACTTCATCGAGAAGCTGACGTTTAACACGCTTTTCAAGCTGAGCCTCAAGCTCAAAACTTGTATCAAAGTGGTTCTCAATAGAATTTTTACTCGCATGAGTCACCAATACAATTTCTGTTATACCTGCAGTTATAGCCTCACTCACCACATATTGAATGAGAGGCTTATCCACCACAGGCAGCATCTCTTTCGGAATAGCCTTTGTAGCAGGCAACATACGAGTGCCAAGACCCGCTACGGGAATAACTGCTTTAGTAACAACTGATGATTTCATCCCTCAAAACCTGTCTTAATGTGTGCAATAAATCATCTAGCTATAACGACCTCTGCCAGACAATCTGATAGCTTTGCAAGATACCATATAAGTACTTGAGCCTCCATTTTAAGGCCATTTAAAAAAGACCTTATGAGCGCTGTCACAGGCTACCTGCCTAATCACAACACCTCTCGGCTCTATCGTTTCTTGGAGGGCTACCCTTTACTGGGGATTATCGTTTCCCGACACTAAAATGTTCTGACTCTGTGAAGGAGGGATCACTGGTAAGTCCGCCGCTGCAGCTCGACCACAAACAAACGAGACAGCCTTTATCAATGACATATATCGGTGATAACATATCGATAGATTATATAGATGACATTGTTGTTTCGTTGCCCTACCAATTTTTTTATACTGGGTCGTTTGGCGCACCAATAAATTATCCTGAATAATACGCCCCCTCCGCTCTGGCGAGTACATACACTACTGTTGAATAACCTTCAGTAACTATAAAAAAATATGGCAGGAGCCAAAACGAACATGCATACACGGCTAAAACATCAGATAGAACAACTTAAACAGAATTCATCCGATGGAAATTACCCTCTTGATGCATTATTGGCCATAGTGAGTAAAACCTACGAAGAAACGGATCACGAAAAACACAACCAAGAACACGACATACAACGAATGTCAGAAGAGCTACAGACGCTCAACAGACAAGTGCAGAGAGAGAGTGAATCCTACCTGCCTATGATCATGAAAAACATCATTGAGGGTGTCGTCACCTACGATGAAAATGGTCAAATACTCCATTTCAATCTAGCCATGGAGAAGATGTTTCAGGCTTCCAGAAAAAATATGGTTGGCTGCTCTATTGAATCACTAAGCCAGGCAGATACAGAGACGTTTCCAACGATTTATGATCAGTATTTTAACGGCACTTCAACTGGGCCCGCCTATGAGACCATCGCGGTAAACAACGCAGGCGATGTTTTCCCCATAGACTTAACCATTAGCAAGGTGGTGACACAACGAAAAACAACTTTCATTGCTGTTGTCCGAGACATCACCGAACGGAAAAATGAACAAAAGGCCCTCATTGAGGCTAAAGAAAACGCCCTTCAGGCTGCCCTCACAAAAACCAACTTCCTATCAACCATGAGCCATGAAATCCGAACACCCATGAACGCTGTCATCGGATTGACCAACCTGCTTCTTCTGGAATCCCCCCGAAAAGACCAAATTGAAAACCTGAAAACTCTGAAATTTTCCGGAGAAAACCTTCTGGTTTTGATCAATGACATCCTTGATTACAATAAAATTGAGGCGGGAAAACTCAATATTGAACAAACTGAATTCAGCCTTAATGACGTGATACACAATATAAACAAGTCCCTCAATATGAGGGCTTGTGACAAGAAAATATCCTTACATATTGTCACCGAATCAGGCTTCCCGAATATAATCATCGGTGACCCAACACGCCTTTCTCAGGTACTACTAAACTTGATAGGAAATGCCATAAAATTTACTGAGAGCGGTAAAGTTACCCTTACCATCACATCAAAACAAGATACGGATGAACGCTGGGCTATTAACTTTGCTATTGAAGATACGGGGATCGGCATTCATAAAGATAAAATTGACACAATCTTCGACAACTTCACCCAATCCGATACCAATACTACCCGAAAATTCGGTGGCACCGGTCTCGGCCTGTCGATTACAAAACAACTTCTAGAATTACAAGGCAGCTCCATTCAGGTCAAAAGCATACTAGGCCAGGGTTCTATTTTTTCTTTCACATTACAATTTGGAACGAGCTCGGAGAACAGCACAAAAGCCAGGAATACCCACGGCGATCAAGATATCATTGAGTATTTTAAACCTGTGAGTGTTCTGCTGGTAGAAGACAGTCTGGTTAACCAGATGGTAGCGACCAAATTTCTAACAAAGTGGGGCTTGGCTGTCGATATTGCTGAAAATGGTGCCGTTGCCATCGAAAAAATAAAAGAAAATGACTACGCCGTAGTTTTGATGGACTTACACATGCCGGTCATGGATGGTTACACTGCGGTCAAAAACATACGTGAATTGCCGAGTGAAAAGTATCAACAATTACCTATCATCGCACTAACGGCATCAACGAGAGCAAGTGACCAGTCAGACCTGGATGATGCAGGTATAAACACCTACGTATCCAAACCATTTAACCCATTGGAACTGAATCAGAGAATCGCCCAGTTTATTGGAACCTAAACGGGCATGAGCCAAACTGTCAGTGCCAAACTAGTAGATAAAAGCTACCAGATCAGAACTACCACACCCAACTTTTCGACATACAACCCATTGATTTATTAGATATTAATACTCAAACCCGCATCATTTAATGCAGTAAAAATAGACCTTCAAATAACACTGAAAACCAACAATTAACACCTCAAAGCTGTAACTTGCTGGCAACGATTTGGTATTCGGTTCCAATCGCAGAGAACACCACGTCCATATTCTCCAAAGTATTTTTCTTGGCACAGAGTTCCAGATTTTCAAGTAACTGGCCCAAGGGCTTTGCTCCAACATTTCTACTACTGGATTTTAAGCTATGGGCTACTTTTGCCACCATTGGGCAATCGTTTGACTGATAGGCTCGATCAAGGTCCGCCATCAGGTTTTTAGCCTCGACCAGATAGATGGAAATAATCTGTTCATATAATGAAACATCTTCACAAATATTTTTTAATTGAGAAAGAGCTTCATAATCTATACCACTTCCTATTTCATCCAACTGTAACTTTTCAGTACTACTACCTTGAGTATCAACAGCTTTTCTCTCTTCGCTCATCGAGGGCGTATTAGGTCCTGACTGCAAGTTATCAATGATGATTTTTCCCAGTAAATTGTATTCGATAGGTTTGGTTATATAATCATTCATCCCGCTATCTAAGCACAGCTGTCTGTCCTCTGGCATGGCATTCGCAGTCAACGCCAGAATTGGCGTTTCCGGCTGCCCACTCTCCTTCTCCATGGCCCTAACCATGCCTGTTGCCTGATAACCATCAATACCGGGCATCTGACAATCCATCAATATAATATTGGCTGAACATTCGGGGAATTTTTCTACCGCCTCTTCACCACTACTGGCAACCACTACCTCTGCACCCAGGTGCTTGAGCATAGTCAATGCCACTTTCTGATTGGCAAAGTTATCCTCTACTAACAGTACTTTTACTCCATGCAGCATTTTTTCTGTACTCCCTGCCTTCTCATCACTTGCGGCCTGTGTTGAAGGTACGCTCCCTGCACCTTTTTGTTTATCCATCGTATCCATAATATTACTCAGTAGTGTTTTTTTCCGGATTGGCTTGATCATCACCTCATCAAAACATCCTTCTACATTTTCCTGATATATGGTGCTCATCAGAATCAACGCCAGTTTATAAAATCTCTGGTCACGTCGAATGCAGGTTGCCAAGGCCACGCCATCCAGTTCAGGCATGGTATAGTCTATGATCGCCAGATCAAACTGAAGCCCCTGCTCCGCCGATTGATCCAAATAAGTGAGCGCCTCGTTACCACTTGAACAAAGGTGGCACTCAACACCCCAATCCGCAAGTATTCTGTTCAGGTAAGACAGGTTCGTTTCATTGTTGTCAACGATAAGCACCTTCAGGTTCCGCAAATTTTCGGTTATCTCAGGCCAGGGCTTAATCTGCTCACCCTTCGGCAACGTCACACTAAACGAGAAAACAGAACCCTCATCAGGCTTACTCTCTAAACTAATAACCCCGCCCATGCGCTTAATCAGCTCTTGAGAGATGGTAAGCCCCAGACTCTTTCCGTCAAACTTACTCGTCGTTGCACTTCCAGCCTGTGAATAGGTGTTAAAAACACAGCCCATCAATTCTTCAGGAGTACCCGTTCCAGCAACATGTAGGGTTATCTCAACAGTTTCATTGGTGACTGAACCCAACTCGGCAGACACCACCACTTCACCTTCTTCGGTGAACTTAACTGCATTACTCACCAGGTTAATTAACACCTGGCGCAATCGGTTCGCATCGCCCAAAACTTGCACCGACAAATCACTGGGAGGGATACAAATCAACTCCAGCCCCTTGCGATGTGCTTCCTGGGCAAAAATTGATACGGTTTCCTCCATCATTTTAGAAAAGTCAAAATGACTATCATCAAGGGCTAACTTACCTGATTCGATCTGAGGAAAATCAAGCATATCGTTAAGAACATTTAATAAAAAACAACCCGAATTATTAATGGTATCTACATAATCTTTTTGCAGATTATTTAGTTGTGTCTTGGCAAGCAGCTGGCTCATGCCAAGCACACCATTCATCGGTGTTCTTATTTCGTGGCTCATTAGGGCCAAAAATTCAATTTTGGTACTGCTGTCCTCATCGACAGTATCCTTGGACTGCTTCATCTCCAGAATAGTCTGCTCAAGCGCTTCTTTAACTTTCGTTAATTCTGCTGTTTTAGCGTCGACATATGACTCAAGTTGATTGTTCGTTAGCAGTTTCATAATATCTAAATTCCTGATGTGCGCGGTAACTCATGGGAGCCGTCGCTCTCATGAAAAAATCTTACAAACGCCTGACACGACCCGTTCATACTAGCCTATTATCAAAAACATTTGAGTTTTACCACCATCAATTAGAGATCACAACGGTCACTGTTGGAGTTTACCCCTCAAACGACTAATAGCCTGACTATGCAATTGACAGACACGAGATTCTGTCACCCCCATAATCACACCGATTTCCTTGAGATTCATCTCTTCCTGATAATAAAGTGTCATCAGCAGTTTTTCACGGTCAGGAAGGTTTTCAATGGCATTGATAAGATTACCCCTTTGCTGGTTGTCTAACAAACTGTCATAGGGCCCATCTGCTTCTGCCCCTTCATCATCGAACTCTGGTTCACGGCCCTTACTAATGAGGTCGTCAAGAGGCAACAGCTGGCCACTATTTGTGTCATTGAGTAATTGCCGGTATTCACTAATATCCATATCAAGACTGTCAGCAATCTCAGCTTCACTGGGTGGGCGACCTAACGTCTGCTCAAGTGATCGAACCGTGGCAGCCATTTCTCTGGCTTTTCGCCGAACACTACGGGGCATCCAGTCTCTGGTTCGCAACTCATCGATCATCGAACCTCTGATACGCTGACTTGCAAATGTCTCAAAGCTAGCGCCAACCCCAGTATCAAAACGACCCATTGCTTCAATCAGCCCAATAACGCCGGCCTGGATCAAATCATCTAGCTCAATACTCGCAGGTAGCTTCACTTGCATTGATAGCGCATGCCGCCTAACAACGGGCAGATATTGTTTTATCAGCGCATCCTGGTCGAGCTTACCTTTAGCCGTGTACATTTAACCTCTCAAAACAGACAACGTCGCATGGATTCATTTATCACAGAGCTACTATACAAAATATTCTATGTAATTATTGACAAAAAATTATCAATTAAAAGCCCTAATTAAAGGCCGTAGATTACATCTGTTCACCGTATAGAGGGGTGATCTAACTATCAACAGTACCTTCCCTACACTTAGCTATTGATAACACTCGAAGAAAACAACTCTGTATACTCATTGGGCTGCACCTATAATACTGGTGACACGAAGACTCCTGTCATGAGGAATCTCACCATCTGACATGACCATCAGGTGCGGGAACCGTCGTTGAAGCAACCGAGACAACACGGGCCTCAGTCGGTGCTGCACCACAAGTACTGGAGGCTCACCAGAAGACTCTTGATGGGCTAAAGCCTCTTGAGTTTGCTTCATCAGTGTTTCTGCCAAACCTGGTTCTAATGCACCTTCATTGGCGCAGGTTTGCATCATGACTTGTTCTAGATCGCCATCCAGC
This sequence comes from Porticoccus sp., assembly GCA_018066715.1. Classification (GTDB taxonomy): domain Bacteria; phylum Pseudomonadota; class Gammaproteobacteria; order Pseudomonadales; family Porticoccaceae; genus Porticoccus. The sequence goes on from JAGPWA010000007.1 coordinate 31,828, forward strand.
GCCATCACATTCATTGTTTCCATGCCTCTGAACCACTTCTGGGTAATCGATCGCCCAAGCGCCACTCGAACTAAGGCAGTAAGCTCATCCACATTAGACTGTTGATTGCCATGCTCTGCCAAAGTATCAAGGATACTACGCATATCACGAATGGGTAGTTGATCGGACAGTAAGTTTTGCAACAACCGCTGTAACTGAATCAAAGACACCTGATTCGGCACAATATCTTCCACCAAAGATGGGTTTTCACCACCCAACTTATCCAGTAACTGCTGCACTTCGGGGCGACCAAGCATCTCCGAGGCATATTGATGTATCAAGTGATTTAAATGCGTAGCGATCACCGTACTGGCATCCACCACCGTATAGCCGTATATCTGGGCACGTTCCCGATCGTTCGTTTCCACCCAATAAGCGGGTAAACCAAACGCAGGGTCCTGTGCCGGAATGCCATCTAACTTGCCTGACACCTCCCCGGGATCAATCGCTAACCATTTGTCTGGATAAATATCACCGCGACCAATTTCTGCGCCCTTCAACAGAATCACATAGGTGCTTGCACCCAGTTCCAGGTTGTCTCTAATATGAACAACCGGGGGTAAAAAACCAACATCCTGGGCAATTTTCTTTCGCACACTCTTTATTCTGCCAAGAAGCTCGCCTTTTTGTGACGCATCCACCATGGGAATAAGGCGATGCCCTACCTCTAAGCTCAACATGTCTACTAACTCCACATCGTCCCAGCTAGCATCTGGCACCGTTGTTGAAACCGGTGCCTCGGTGACGGCAGACTCAACGTCTTTCTCTTGACTTTGGCGTTGTTTCAGGTGCCATGCCAACCCACCAAACAGTGCCGTAAACACCAAGAAGATGAAATTCGGCATTCCTGGCACGAGCCCCAGAAGGCCCAAAACACCCGCGGTTAACGCAATAACACGGGGGCTCACAAACAGCTGACCAATCATCTGCTGGCCCACATCCTCATCTGTATCGACTCGAGACACCATAACGCCGGCAGCTGTTGATATCACCAGCGCCGGGATTTGAGCAACCAACCCATCCCCCACCGCCATCAATGTGTAGGTTTCGGCTGAAGTCGCAAAGCTGAGGTCATGCTGAAGAACACCGATTAACAGGCCTCCCACAATATTGACCACCATGATCACCAGCCCGGCTACGGCATCACCTCGAACAAATTTGTTGGCGCCGTCCATCGAACCATAAAAATCTGCTTCCTGCGCAACTGCCAACCGGCGTGTACGAGCGTCATCTTCACCAATCAAGCCCGCATTGAGGTCGGCATCAATCGCCATTTGTTTACCCGGCATGGCATCGAGCATGAAACGAGCACCCACCTCGGCAATTCGACCGGCACCTTTGGTGATCACCATAAAGTTAATGATCACCAAAATCATGAAAACGACTAAACCAACAACAAAGTTCCCCCCCACCAGGAATTGCCCAAAGGCCTCAATAACTTTTCCTGCCGCATCGCCGCCGTTGTGCCCTTCTATGAGCACAACCCGAGTGGAGGCAACATTGAGCGCCAGTCTCAATAGCGTAGTGAATAACAAAATTGCGGGAAATGCTGCAAATTCGAGGGGCTTATTGGTGAACATACTCACCAACAACACCATCACAGCAAGAGAAATATTAAAGGTAAAGAAAATATCCAGCGCAAAAGGCGGCAATGGCAAAATCATCATGGACAACACCATGAGGATCAAGATGGGCCCCGCCAGCAAAGTGATGTTCAACCCACTTAACCAGTTAGAGGCGATTGAAAGACTACCTGTTTGATTCATTATTCATCTCAGTGCTGCTTTCACTCTCTGCTACGGCAAGGGACTCAGGAACAGACAAATTGGATGGCTTCTGGACCGCATCCGCTCCGGTGTACTTTGATCGCTTCAAACTCAACGCCCATGCAACAACCTCTGCCACTGCGGTATAAAGCTGTTCTGGTACCTCATGTTCAATATCAACATGGCGGAAAAGCGCCCTAGCCAAAGGCGGCGCCTCCAACAGGGGAACCCCATGCTCCTGGCCCATTTCACGAATTCTCATAGCCACAGCATCTGCACCCTTTGCAACCACACGGGGTGCTGACATACCCGACTCCTCATAACGAAGAGCCACGGCATAATGGGTTGGGTTAGTCACGATCACATCAGCCGTCGGAATGTTTGCCATCATCCGCTGCCGAGCCATCGCCTGCTGCTGGGCACGAATTCTCCCCTTCACCTGGGGGTCACCATCCGACTCTTTGTTTTCACGCTTTATTTCTTCTTTACTCATCCGTAATTGTTTGGCGTGGTGCCATAGCTGGTATGGCACATCGATGATAACGACGGCAAACAGCGCTAAGATCATAGAACCACAAGCCTGAACCACTAAACTCAACGCATTGGCTAAAGCCTGCTGTATCGGTTGTCCCATCAGCGCAATAAACGCGGGGATATTGCTGGTCATAAAAAAAACCAGTACCGACCCAAACCCAACGGCCTTGACGATTACTTTGGCCAATTCTGCCACTGCTTGCGACGAGAACATACGCTTCAAACCCTTCATCGGGTTGAGCTTGGAGAGTTGAGGCTTCAAAGATTTGGACGAAATCAACAGTCCTCCCAGAAGCATCGGCGACAGCAATGCCACGACAACCATCACCAGAAAAAAGGGTAAAATACCCTGTAGTGCTCTTTCTCCGAGAACCCAGGATTTACTCAACATTGACTCTACTTCAAACGCTTGAGAGCGATCAAAAAGAAAGGCCTGCTCCATTACTTGTCCCAACTGACCATAGAGAGCGCCCCCCATCCCCCACAAACTGCCCAAACCACCGGCCAACAACAGAAACGTCGTTAACTCTTTGGATCGTGCAATCTGCCCGTCTTCTCGGGATTTCTCCAGACGGCGAGGACTCGCGGACTCGGTCTTCTCCTGATCTTCAGTAGCGTCTGCCATGTAAGTCTTTCTTTAATTAAAGCTATGACGACTATTATTGATAATTCTATGATTGATCAATCTGTAAAGAAGGCGCCAAAAACAGGCCTTTTTAAACGTACACAAATAGAAACCTTTCGCCGACCACCCATAAACCCCCTGTCTCTGCCTTCACCGTCCTACCCTCCCAGTTAATCTTCTTCATTAGCTCCTGGACCGTATTTCGCAGCACAGTGCCAACCAACCCAGCAATTAATCAATACAAGCCTAAAGATTTGAAAAATCCTGCCGATATCACCTGAAGATGAGAAATTTTTTATGCTCTGCGGCGCTTAATTTATCAATTCGCCAAATTATTTGAACAAGACCAACTGTCAGATTTTCATGAATGAATAAAGACAAAAAACCCAAGATAATGAGCAATGGATCAGCCATGAATGTGACAACCCAAGAGAATATTCTCGACGCAATAAATAATCACGCGAGTGTCAGCATTACCGATGCTGATGGAAAAATCACTCACGTTAACGACAAGTTCTGCGAAATTACCGGATTTTCAAGAGATGAGCTAGTCGGGGAAACCCACAACTTCGTCAAAGCCGATACACATTCCAGTGTGTTCTACCAAGAGCTATGGGCCACAATATCCACAGGTAAAACCTGGGCAGGACCACTCTGCAACAAGCGAAAGGACGGCAGTCTCTATTGGTCTGAGACTACTATCACGCCACACACCGATGATAGCGGCAAACCGTATCAGTTCACGTCCATACGCACTGAAATAACCAAAGCAAAAGCAGTTGAGTATAACCTTCGCAATCAAACCAAGCTGCTTCATTTGCTCAATGAAGCGACAGCGGTACTGCTCAGTACCGAACCCGATAAACTCAACCAAAGTATTGGCCTTATTCTGGTGCGTGTTGGCGAACAACTCCGCAGTCGGGGTATTTGCCTCTGGGCATTCGACGAAGCGTCAATGAACATACAACTCGATTACGAATGGTGGGCCTCAAGTACCAGCACGGTTTACAGTGAGAGTAAAAAGAATCTGTTCAGTGATTTTTTTGCGAAAGAAATCATACCGGACGGTGTATCTATTACTGACTACCTGCAACAAGTACAGCTCCAAATTAACCCCGAAGACGTGTCTATTGATGGACAACAAAGACAATCCACACTGTTCTTCCCGTTACAAACCCACGGCAAAACCACCCATGTCATCCAACTGGAGCAACCCAGCAACAATCCGGATAACAATGTCAATGAAATCAACATACTGATGATCCTGGCAGACACCCTGTCCTCAGCCATCAGCCGCAATCGCTCTGAACAACTTCTGTCAGAAAACAAAGAACGACTGAGCCGCAGCCAACAATATGCCAACATCGGCACCTGGGATCTCGACCTTAAAACAAACCAACTCTTTGCCTCAGAATGTGTGGCACCCATGTTTGGCCTCGATCCTGGGGAACTCAATACCTCTTTCGAAAGAGTGCTGGCAACCTTTCATCCTGAAGATTATGAGAAAGTTATTGGTGCTATGAACAAGTCCATCCGTGACGACACACTTTACGATGTTGAGCACCGTGTTGTTTGGCCTGATGGAACCGTACGCTGGCTCCATGAAAAAGGCGCAGTAACACGCGATAGTGAGGGCAACCCACTGCACATGTTAGGTGTCATACAGGATATCAATGACCGTAAACATGCTGAATCAATCCTCATTAAAACCCGTGAAGAAGCAGAGCGAGCAAACCGCGCCAAGTCCGACTTCCTGTCGAGAATGAGTCATGAATTAAGAACACCCATGAATGCCATCTTAGGCTTTGGAAAGCTGATGGACATGGACCCGACCCTATCAGAAGAAAACAAAGACAATACCCATGAGATTCTCAATGCGGGACACCACCTACTTAACTTGATCAATGATGTACTCGACCTAGCCAGGGTGGAGTCCGGTCACATTGAATTATCCATTGAGCCACTAGAGATTCTTCCCCTGATTAAAGAAAGTCTCGCTCTAGTCGGGTCAACTTCCTATGATCAAAATATCAACCTGAGTCATTCAGAATTACAAGATATTGTCATAAGTGCAGACAAAACCCGTCTTAAGCAAATCATGATCAACTTGCTAACCAACGCGATCAAGTACAATAAACCCGGTGGTAGCGTCCATATAAAGGCCGTTCACAAAGGTGACAACAGGGTTCGTATTCTTGTCGAGGATAGCGGCCGCGGGATTTCCAAAGAAAAACTCGAAGAACTGTTTGTTCCATTTAATCGCCTCGGAGCAGATACAACGGAGATTGAAGGTACGGGCATAGGGCTAACCATCACCAAACACTTGGTCGAAATGATGGGCGGTAGCATTGGCGTAGAAGAAAATCCAAAGGGTGGCAGTATATTTTGGGTTGAGTTACACCAGGCCTCAGCGACGACCCCATTTCAGACACCTTATAGTCCTTCCGCTACAACACTCAAGGGCCGCAATGGTAAACCAAGCGTCCTCTACATTGATGATGACCTTGAAAATATCAAAATGATAACCCAACTACTGAGCCCCAGTAATGAGATCCGGCTACTCACAGCAACTGACTCAAGAACGGGGATTGATCTTGCCCTATCAGAGAAACCCAATTTGATTTTTTTAGATATTAACATGCCTGAAATGGACCCTAATCAGGTTGTGCATATTTTGAAATCCGGCCAGGGGATGGAGTGCACTCCGGTTATAGCGGTCTCGAAAAAACTGTCCATTGAAAATGATCCGCAGTCCAATATCACCGGTTTCAATGATTGCCTGATTAAACCGCTTGAACAACAATCCAAATTTCATGATCTCCTCAGTTATTACCTGGGTTATGAGCAGGAGTATGCCCAATGATTTCGGAACCCCTGAAGAACGGGAGAGTTTTTATCGTCGATGATGAACCAGCCAACCTAAAGCTGGTTCAACGGTTATTCCAACACCACAGCCAACTAGAACTCATTGCCATTCAGGACTCCCGTCAAGTAATCCCCCTCTACAAGGAGTCGCCACCAGATTTGATATTACTCGATCTGAATATGCCCTACCTAAGCGGCTATGATGTGATGAACCAGCTGAGAGACCTGAAGGATCCAATGTTACCCCCCATCGTTATTCTCACCGCCCAGCACAGCAGTGAATATCTGATGAGGTCACTTATCTCGGGGGCTCGTGATTTTATTTCAAAGCCCTTCGATCATGCTGAACTTCTGATGCGAGTCCGAAATTTACTTGATGCTCACCTGGCACACCGCTTGGTTCATGAAAAGAAAGCGGTACTTGAAGAAATGGTAGAGGAGCGCACCAAAGCACTGCGTCAAACACAATTACAGATGGTCCAGCGCCTATGTATGGCTGCTGAGCATCGCGATGAAGAGACAGGAAACCATATCCTGAGAATGAGTCATATCAGTAAAGTTATAGGGCTGGCCTATGGCATGAACAACGAAGAGGCTGAACTCCTGCTCCATGCTAGCCCGATGCATGATATTGGGAAAATCGGTATCCCCGACAGCATCCTCCTCAAACCGGGAAAACTGACACCCGAAGAGTGGATAACCATGCAAAGCCATACCACCATTGGCGGAAAACTGCTTGCCAACGATGACTCCCCTCTTATGAGTATGGCTAGAGATATTGCCTATACACACCATGAAAAATGGGATGGCAGCGGCTACCCCAAGGGGCTCAAAGGGACAGCCATTCCTATTGGTGGGCGTATTGCAGCGTTGGCCGATGTTTTTGATGCCCTGACCTCAGAAAGACCCTATAAAAAGGCTTGGTCAATCGATGATGCTCTGGACCTGCTGAAAGACAATCGTGAAAAACACTTCGACCCTGAATTGGTCGATATTTTCATGGGAAAGCTACCCGAAATTCTCGAAATTCGTGACAAGTTCTCCGAGGAAAGTAGTGAACCAGCCATGGCTTTAGTACAGTGATTGTTCCGCTCATAAAGATGCCCATTTCCATCATGGATGCTTTTTATACGATAAAATCAAATCGTAATATCGGTGAACAATACATTTTTGAGGTCAAAAAATAGGTCATGACAAACAAGCCACCCATATTTCTTGAAACGCCTATCAATAAACAGGATTTATGGGGCATAGCTGATACCGAGAGTATAGAACACCATATACATATTTGGCTATTAGATGAACAGACTCAGAACAAAACCACCCAAGAACTCATCCGACAACTCCAAGCTCTGCACTATTCTTTTTCGTTGTTTAAGGGGTCAGATGAGCTCAATAACAGCCCCAAAGAAATAGAACCAAAAGTTTTACTGATAAAACTGACTCAATCTTTAACCAGTAAATCAGCGGCAGAATTGCAGGTGATTTACTCGGTGGTACAGGAATATAACTGCCCAATCTTTATCATTACACCTGATGATGATTTTCAATCCAGGCTATGTGCCACACGGCTTGGGATAAAGGAGTACTGCCTAGACTCGTTGAACAGCAACCAGCTAACCAAGCGAATTTCAGACATCATTGAATACCGTTACTCAGCAGAAACACGTGTGCTCTTTATCGGTGATGACCCTGGTATTGCCAAAAAACACATAACGCCTCTAGAAAATGTCGGCATAACCGTAGCTACCCTAGATAATCCCGCAGCTATTACAGAAACATTACTAGAGTTCAAACCGGAATTAGTGCTTATAGAGTCACAGGTCGACAGTTATTCAGGTTCAGATATTGCGGGAGTCATTCGTCAATATGGCCGCTGGAATCAACTGCCAATAGTTTATCTGTCACCCCTATCTACAGTTGCCCAACAAGATCAAAGTGTTTTCACCGGAAGCGATGGAATCCTCATCGAGCCTATTTCAGATGAAAGTCTTATCTCTGCGATCTATGAGCGTATCTATCTATCCCGACGGCTCAACTCAGCCATTAATAAGGATAGCCTTACCGGTTTACTGAACCAGAGCAGCATCAAAGAAGCCGGAAAAACCACCATGATGAGCATGCGGCGCAACCAGGGAACCACCACCTATGCCATGCTTGATATAGATAACTTTAAGGCCGTCAACGACACCTACGGGCACAGTAGTGGCGACGCCGTACTAACCGCCCTGGCAAGATTACTCAAGAGCCGCTTACGTCACACTGATTCTATTGGGCGTTATGGTGGAGATGAGTTTTTGATTATTCTGAGCAACTGCGGTGACGACAATGCGCGTAATATTTTTGACGATATTCGGCAGCTTTTTTGCAACTTACCCTTCCATCACATGGGTAAAAAATTCACCTGTACTATTTCTGTAGGCTTAACACGTACATCAGAACAGAGCCTTGACAGTGCCGAGTTAATTGATATCGCCGACAACGCCCTTTATATCGCCAAACAGTCGGGAAGAAACCAAATTGCCCAAATATCCTCGACGGATATACCTACATGCATTAACGCCCCCATCCCTCTATTGGCTTAAATTCCCGGTAATCTTCCTCCAGCTAATATCATCAGCAACTCAATAAAGTATGAGTTGCTTTCCATCGAGACCTAAAAAAACCCAAACGAATCAATACCACACAGTTCAACCTGTTAGGATCAAACTGGTCCGAAATAAAAAGTCCGGGGGGGGGCAAGAGCAATGCAAGCATAAATACCAGCTTGACCTTCAATTTAGCTTTTT
>JAGPWA010000015.1 GCA_018066715.1 Porticoccus sp.
CACGAACGATAAAATCACCTGCTTCATAAGCAGCAACGCTAGCGGTGCCCAATAACAGGCTCCCTGCTAATACAGTGCTAATTGCCAACGATAAAGCCTTCTTCTTTTCCATTTGCCTTCTCCAAAAAGGGTAGTACCAAAATCCAGGTGAATTAAACCAATAGTGGTACTACGACAACTTGATCTGGATTAAACAAATGGTGGTAAATTGATAACCGTCAACTACTCAACAGTGATAACCACCGGTTCAGATAAGATCACAGGGTTATGAGGCACATGATGGTGATCTCCCAGTAATAATTGGAGGCGATGTATTCCTGGCTCCAGATCAAGGGTTACTTCAGTCTGACCACCACCAAAATGGCGGTGATGGTCATCACTGGGAATTGGCTTGTTTAAATCTGGCAATTTTTCAACATCAATTAGCAGGTGATGATGGCCGGTATTTTCACGCTCGACACCGGCAGGAGCAACACCCACACCTGACAAACCAAAGCGTACCGTGACAGGGTTACTGAGCGTTGCTCCATTCTCAGGAGAAATAATATAGGCACTTGCACCCTCTCCAGCAGTTGCACCGCCAGCCAGTAAAAACGAACTGAAGAATATGACAGTTGTGACAATAAGTGAGCTTATAATTTTCATGTTTTGCCTCTTGGTGAAATCGGTTTTATCTCCGGTGAATACTATAGAATGAGCGCTCTTTCAGCATTTCAATATGACAGTAATATAACGTCAGTTATTTTTCTCGCCCCCCATACATTCTGGCGAATCAGGTGCGCTATCTGATGATAACCATTCCTCTGGTGTGAAGGTATGCAGTGCTAGGGCATGAACACCTCCCTCCAATTTATCCTTCAGCAAGCCATAAATAATCTGATGGCATTGAACAGCTCGTTTTTTTTCAAATGCCGAGGCAGCAATAATCACCTTAAAATGCGTTTCAGAATTGGGAGGAACCGCATGCATATGGCTCTCATTGACCACCGCCAGATAGGACGGCATCAATTCGGCCTTAAGTTTATCTTCAATCTGTTGCTTAATACTCATTTCTTACTCAACCTCCTACTAAACTGATCATCACACCGGCCGATGATGGCGGATACTGCAATGGTCACTAAGACCAACAATGTCAGAAAGAGGAACACCGTGCTCATACCATAGGCCACCAAATCTAGGCCCTGTTGTAGTAAAGGATCTGTCATATATCACTCATTCGCACATAAACCCCTATTTCATAAGAGTTCTGGAGCATGCTTGCACGAAAACCTGCAACGCCATAAGGCTCTTCTCTTCAGATGACTATACTGGCTGCGCCATCTTCCATCAATATATTCAAGGTAGCACTGACTTTTGGCGGACGGAGGATTACAATCCCGCACTTGTTAGAAACTGATCATGCCATTGACTATTTATGAGTATTAAATCGCTGCTTGACCAACGTATGCTGTCTGCCATGGCAGCAACAAACATTCCTGAGGACTGCCCAGCCAATATCGCTGTCAGCACTCGTGCAGGGTTTGGTGACTTCCAGGCCAATGGTGCCATGGCCGCTGCAAAACGGCTTAAAACCAACCCCCGGGAACTAGCTCAAAAAATTCTTGAGAACCTAGACTTAAGCGGTATTGCCGATAACGTAGATATCGCTGGCCCAGGTTTTATCAATATTCATCTGGCTCCCGAATTTCTAAGTGAACAATTACAACTGTTGAGTGTAGCCAATAAGCTCGGAACCAACACACCTACCCCCCAAACAATAGTCGTAGATTACTCATCGCCCAATCTAGCCAAAGAAATGCACGTAGGCCACTTACGCAGCACGATTATTGGTGATGCAGTCGCACGAACACTGGAATACCTTGGCCACAATATTATCCGGCAAAATCATATGGGTGACTGGGGCACTCAATTTGGGATGCTGATTGCCGAACTTGAAGAACAACTGGGTGAAGGCGAACAAGCTGAACTTGCACTGGGTGATCTTGAAATATTTTACCAGCAGTCTAAAAAACACTTCGATGATAACCCCGACTTTGCCGACAAAGCACGTAACTACGTTGTCAAACTACAGTCAGGTGATGCGCACTGTCGAACACTCTGGCAGCAGTTTATCGATATATCAGTGGCACACAGCGAAGCTATTTACCGTGACCTTAACGTCACGCTGACTCATACTGATATCCGACCAGAAAGCGCCTATAACGATGACCTAGCTAATGTCCTTAGTGATCTACAGCAACAAAAGCTTGCCGTAGAAGATCAAGGTGCCCAGGTGGTATTCCTCAAGGAACTCGCCGATAAGAAGGGCAATCCCAGCCCTGTTATTGTGCAGAAATCAGGAGGAGGCTACCTTTATGCGACCACTGATTTAGCCTCATTACGCTACCGAAGCGGCACGCTAAAGGCTAACCGTATTCTGTACTTTATTGATGCCCGCCAATCACTGCACATGAAGCAGGTATTTACCCTAGCCAAAAAAGCGGGGTTTGTTACAGACAATATCTGTCTGGAACACCACCCCTTTGGCACCATGATGGGCAAGGATGGAAAACCATTCAAAACCCGTAGTGGTGGCACCGTCAAACTGACCGACTTGCTTCAGGAAGCCGTTGAACGAGCCGGTACTCTAGTCAAAGAAAAGAATCCGGCATCAACTTCCGGAGAGATAGCTGAAATTGGCCGAAAGGTCGGTATTGGTGCAGTTAAATATGCAGATTTGAGTAAAACCCGGACCAATGATTACATCTTTGACTGGGAGACCATGCTCAGTTTTGAAGGTAATACAGCCCCCTACCTTCAATACGCTTACACTAGGATACGCAGTATCTTTCGCAAGGCCGGTATTGAACCCAGCGGCATCATCCAAAATATTAGTATTGCCGAACAACAGGAAAAAGCTCTGGCACTTAAACTCCTCCAGTTTGGCGAAGTAGTCCAACAAGTCGCTGATGATGCCTACCCTCATGTACTCTGCAATTACCTCTACGAACTGGCCAGTGCCTATATGGTCTTTTATGAGCACTGCCCTATCCTTAAAGACGGTATCCCACCCCAAGTTCGAGATAGCCGGTTAGCCATTTGCCAACTTACCTCACTCGTCATGGCTCAAGGCCTGGATTTGCTGGGCATAGAAGTGATGGAACAGATGTAGAGGTACTGACAAAGAATTCTTTGCTATAACAGAGGCTGTTTAGCTACACCCAGAATTCTTTGACAATATGTGTAATCACGCTACTCTATAAAGATGGCAAAACAAGCGGCTAGTGCACAAGAAAAATTTAGCTCAAACAGCTATTACTCAGGCACTGATTTCTGGATCAAACTAAAACACTCAGCGAAGGCTGCGGGTTACGAGCTGGTCGAGAAAAGTCTGTGGCTCTTTTACGCTGCCAGAAACCAGAAAACCCCACCTTGGGCAAAAGCCGTTGTTTACAGCGCCTTGGCTTATTTTATTCTTCCCACCGATGCTATCCCTGATTTTATTCCCATCAGCGGCTACACAGATGATATGGCCGCTATCGCTACAGCAGTAACAACGATTGCAAACTATATTGATGAGGATGTTAAAGAGAAGGCCAACCAAAAGCTGAAGCATTGGTTTGGTTTGGTTAAAGACTAAGGCCTTCCTCCGGTTACTCTCTTAAACCGAGCCAAAGCTGCTTCATAACTTAACGAAGGTCTATATATTCCTGCTTATTTCCCATTCCATTCTCCTCAACAATTCAGGATATTAATGACGAAAGTCTATTCCGAATACTGCCAAAAACCTCAGTACTATTTCACGTCAAGACAGGCATAAGCAACCGCTAACATTGATAGGACATGATGCTATCAGCACACATACCTCAGGCCATACAGTTGGCGGACACACTAATTGGCCCCACCTAAAATTGATCAATAAACAACCACTCTTGGGGTAAATCTATAAAAGTTACACTATTTTTCTAATTTTTAGTTGAATATAGGCTTATAACCTGTTAAAAAATAAACAAATAATAATAAACGAAAAGTATTGAAACACTAATCGGGAGTTAAGCCATGATTTTTACTGCAGACGATCTCCGTCATTTAGTCATTAGAGACACGCTCCATTATCTCGATGATTGGTCTCTCACCGCAGAAAATCTTTTATTGGGTACTGCTGCACAGGAGTCTGGCTTGGGGGGTTGGCATGCTGGTAGACGTGTCGGGCTCTATCATATAACCCCGGCAATGCATCGAGCCGTCTGGGACAAATACCTGATACACAACCCCTCTTTGGCAAGTGAAATTCGGGGTATGGCGGGACAACACAGTTTTCTGAAGGCTCCCCATGGTGAATTGATCACCAACCTCAAATATGCCACAGCAATAGCTTGGATGATCTACTGCCGTGCTGAGCAACCACTGCCAGATGCTCACGACTTGGTAGGTCTAGGAAAATTCTGGCACCGTCACTTCCATCCAAAATCTAAGGGAACTGTGGCCGATTTTGTGGGTAACTACCGGCTATTGGCTCAGGAAAAAAATCTGGGTCAAGTTGCAGCCTGAAACCTTTAGGGAAACTGACTTACTGTCAGAAAAGAGCTGTTAGCTCTTAGAGCAGGGTTACTTCTTCTTTTTGACGTGCTTCATCAACCGACGTTTTTTAGATATCTGGCGTGAAGTTAGTTTGTTCTTTTTCCCGGCGAAAGGGTTTTCGCCTGAACGGTATTCAATTTTTATCGGTGTCCCATGAAGCCCGAGTACTTTACGAAACGTTTTTTCTAAATATCGGGTGTAGTGGCTAGGGATTTCTTCGGTCTGGTTACCGTGAATAACAATCAGAGGCGGATTCTGTCCACCAGCATGAGCGTAACGTAGCTTAATCCGACGTCCTCGTACCAATGGTGGCTGGTGCTCAATCACGGCATCCTGAAGAATAGTGGTCAACCGATTAGTACCTAACTTATCAGTGGCTGCTGAGTAGGCATTTTCGATGGACTCATACAGGTGGCCAACACCCGTACCGTGTAGGGCAGAAATAAAATGGATATCGGCAAAGTCGACAAACCGCAGACGTCGTTTCAGCTCGACCCTAATCCAATCCTTACGATCTACTTCAAGACCATCCCACTTGTTGATAGCAACAACTAGAGCCCTGCCTGAGTCAATAGCACTGCCCATTAGGTGCATATCCTGATCCACCAGGCCTTCCTGTGCATCGATCAGTAAAACCACGACGTTAGCGTCATCCACTGATTGAAGTGTTTTTACAATAGAGAACTTCTCTATGCTGAGCTTGATGTTTTTACGACGTCGAATACCCGCTGTATCAATCAGTGTGTATTTTTTACCATCCCGTTCGTAGTCGATATAAATACTATCTCGGGTAGTACCTGGCTGATCAAACACGACCACCCTGTCTTCACCCAACATTCGGTTAACCAAGGTAGACTTGCCGACATTCGGCCGACCCACCACCGCGATTTTAATACCACGGTTACCGGCACCACCGTATTCCTCTGGATCAGCTTCCGGAAAAGGTTCCAGTACAGATTCCATCAGGAATTTAACACCACGCCCATGAGTGGCCGTGGTCGGATAGACATCCTTCAGACCCAGTTCAAAAAACTCTGCAATAGCAATATCGGGATTAACCCCATCAATCTTGTTGGCTACAAGATAGACCTTGCGTTGTTTCTCTCGAAGGTAATCGGCCAGCTGTCGGTCAATCGGTGTAAGGCCATCACGACTGTCTACGATAAACAGTACGGCATCAGCTTCATCGATAGCGAGCATCGACTGCTCAGCCATAGCGGAATCAATACCCTCTTCTTCACCAGTAATACCACCGGTATCGATCAGCATGAAACGCCGCCCTAGCATTTCACCTTCACCATACTTACGGTCACGAGTAAGACCAGGATAGTTGGCCACCAACGCATCTCTCGATTTGGTTAATCGATTGAATAGAGTCGACTTGCCCACATTGGGACGGCCCACTAGGGCAAAAACCGGGATCATTGATTACGCTCTGTAAGTTGACAAAAAATACCGCACACCATGTAAAAAAAACACCTTCTCAGGCTAGCCGCTGAATGACAAGCCGCTTTGTAATCCCTGGGGATTCAAAAAACGAAGGGCGACAGAAACAAAAATGCCGCCTGCTAGTGATAGAGGCGGCATTCTACACGAAAAGTGGCTAAACCTTATTCAAATTTGTAAGCGCTGACACCGCCACTATCATCCAACACATAAAGTACTTCTCCATCACTCACCATCGGGGCAGTGACGCCGCTACTGTCTACTCTCGTTCGACCAACAAACCGTCCATCAGTTTGGGACAACACATGTAAATAGCCCTCAGCATCAGCTACAGACACATACCCACTAGCAACAGAGGGGCCATTAAGTAAACGATGATTGAGCTGATCATTGGTCCAAAGTACTTGGCCACTGCTGGAGCGCATGGCCTTGACTGTATCATCAGATTCAGCGACATAAACCTGTTCCAGGCCATAGGCCAATCCATGATGACTGGAGCTATCCTGATACCAAAGCTCACGGCCAGTCCCCCTAGCCATAGCGCCAATTCGCCCCTGGTAACTCACAGCATAGACGATATCGTTTACCAGCAATGGCTGGCCATCAACATCGACCATTCGTTCCAGTTCAGTACGTCCCTGAGGCGTCGCAATACGATTATCCCAAATCATCGTCCCTGAATCTGCCGATAACGCATAAACCTTACCATTGGCAAAACCGGCTATCACAGTATTACCCTTAATAATCGGTGCGCTGGTTCCACGCAGTGTTAACACCGGCACATCTAACTTAAACTGCCAGCGTTTTTCACCATCTGTATCATTAAGCCCTATGGCGCGACCATCCTGAGTCTGGACAACAACAATGTCTCCATTACCTGCAGGCGCCGACAGAACCTCACTAGCTACCATGGTATGCCAACGCTGCTCACCCGTTGCGGCTTCTAATGCGAACACATCACCATTTGTACTACCGACCATCACCAGCTCTTTGCCAACACCAACACCGCCGCCTAAAGCGCTATCCAGTTCAACTTTCCAAATAATTTTTCCAGTACTGGTATCAATCGCAGCCACACGTCCTTTACTGTCAGCAACGAAGACCATGCCCTCCCCAAGACCGGGTCTGAGGCCACTACTTACTGATTGGTAATCACCGACAGCATTGGTCGACCATAGCTTAACTGTTTGAACTTCATGCTCAAAATCAACCAAGACAGTGGGCTTAAATTCGGGACCACCACCAGTAACAGAAGAGACCATCTCCACCATAGACGAACAACCAGATAACAATAAAGAAGCCAAGAGCCAAGACAGCCTCTTCATCAGGTATCCCCCTCTGAGAGGTCTTGTTGTTCTTCCACAGGTTGAGAATCAGGTGCTACCTGACTCAGTTTTAGCTCCAAAAGAGAGCGAGACCTGTTATCAGCTACTACCATTTTCTGTAATGCCTGTTGATACGACTCATAAGCTGCAGTTTTATCGCCTTTTATCAGGTAGAGGTCGCCACGTGTCTCAGCATAGGCAGAAGCCAGCGTCTTTGCCTCGACATTAAGCATAGAGATAGCCAAGTCCAGATTACCCCGCGCTGCCTCCACGCGAGCCAAGCGTAATTTTGCAACTAACATAAGCCCTTCGTCAGCACCGTCCACAACCCATTGTAATTGTTCTGCAGCAGCATCCAGATCACCTTTTTCTACGGCAACCTTGGCTAGTAGCAATGCACCATAACGAGCATATTGAGTATTGGTATATTCATCTCTCAGGTTTTCTGCGAGCTCGGTAACTGAGGCATCTTGCGTCACACTCAGTTTGTCACCGGGCTCGACATCTGCTGCCACCATCATTTTTTGATATAACACAGAAGCCGTTTCTGCTCGCTCTTGTCGGTGGTCTTTCCAAAACTCCCACCCAAAATAGCCACCAGCAACAAGTACTACTGCCACGATGGTGAAAATACCATTTTCTTTCCACCAACGCTTGAAGCTCTCTAACTGCTCCTCATCACTGAGATGTTCTGCCACGGTCAATCCCCGTTATTAATTTAAAATTTCGTTGTTTATCAAGGTCACTAAATCGGTAATGGATAATGTCTGATGCGGCTTATCTTCCCGCAGAAACTTAATAGACACTTCACCCCGAGCCAGCTCATCTTCACCCAAAATCAGGGCGACAACAGCGCCACTTTTGTTTGCCTTTTTCGTCTGGCTCTTGAAGCTGCCACCACCACAATGGTTCTGCAACCTTAGCCCCGGACATTTTGTACGCAGAGTTTCGCCCAATTGAAGCGCATGCACCTGTATATCCCCGACAACCACCAAGTAGACATCCAATTGCCGGGCGATACTATCAGGTACCACGCCAGCCGCGTCAAGCAGCAATACTAACCGCTCAAGACCCATAGCAAAACCAACGGCAGGGGTACTCTTACCACCCAGTTGTTCGACTAAACCATTGTAGCGACCACCGGCACAAACGGTTCCTTGCGCACCCAATGAATCGGTCACCCACTCAAAGACCGTTTTGCCATAGTAATCGAGTCCACGGACCAACCTAGGGTTGATTTGGTAGGGAACACCAACAGCATCTAGCAACTCACAAAGCTTCTCAAAATGCTGTTGTGACTCTTCATCGAGATAATCATGTAACACGGGTGCATCGTTAAGCAGTAATTGCATCTCTTGATTTTTACTGTCGAGAATACGCATTGGATTCGTTAACAGGCGACGTTGACTATCTTCATCTAATTGCTCTTTACGCTGCTGTAGATATTCCACCAGAGCATTGCGATAACGACCACGCGACTCTGTAGTTCCAAGCGAGTTCAGCTGTAATGTAACAACATTGGCGACACCTAGCTGCTGCCACATTCGCCAGGTCATGGTAATCAATTCTGCATCGATATCCGGCCCTTCCAGCCCGAATACCTCTACACCAATCTGGTGAAATTGGCGAAGCCGGCCCTTTTGAGGCCGCTCATAACGAAACATTGGCCCTTGATACCATAAACGTTGAATTTGGTTGTGGGTCAGGCCATTCTGCTCACAGGCGCGGACACAGCCAGCTGTCCCCTCCGGGCGAAGCGTCATACTGTCGCCATTCCTATCGTCGAAGGTATACATCTCCTTCTCAACGATATCGGTCACCTCACCAATGGAACGTTTGAACAATTCTGTAGGCTCCAGAATGGGGAACCGAATTTCACGATAACCATAGCCGGTCAATAATTTAGCCACTGTCTCTTCGAGATATTGCCAACGGGGGGAGTCTTCGGGGAGCAAGTCACTCATGCCCCGAATTGATTGAATTTTTTTCATTAAGATTTCGCTATCAAATTTTCTTGTTGCTCGGCTTTCTTGCAAGCCTTGGAGCGAATTAACTGTTCGAGCTCATCAACCAGGTTTTCTTGGGACAGCTTTTGGCTTGGTTCACCATCGATATAGACCAGATTATTAGGTGTACCACCCGTTAACCCCAAATCAACCGCTTTAGCCTCACCCGGACCATTGACGATACAACCAATAACAGCCACATCCATTGGAACAGTGATATCTTCCAGCCGAGTCTCGAGTTCATTCATGGTCTTGACCACATCAAAATTCTGCCTAGAACAACTTGGGCAGGCGATAAAATTGATACCCTTGCTACGCAATTTAAGGCTTTTCAGCATATCCCAACCAACCTTCACCTCTTCTACAGGATCAGCTGCAAGGGAAACTCGAAGGGTGTCACCAATACCATCCATCAGTAACAACCCTAGACCAATGGAGGATTTGACAGTGCCACCTCTCAACCCTCCCGCTTCCGTGATACCCAAGTGGAGAGGGTTATCAATCATTGTCGCGATTTTTCGGTAGGCTGCCACAGCCATAAAAATATCAGAAGCTTTCAGGCTGAGTTTAAAGTTATGAAAGTTAAGCCCATCGAGAATTTCTACGTGACGCATAGCAGATTCAACCAAAGCATCAGGTGTCGGCTCACCATATTTTTTTTGTAAGTCTTTTTCTAAAGAGCCCGCATTAACACCGATACGAATCGGGATATTGAGATCTCGAGCCTTGTCCACCACCGCTTTTACACGCTTCTCACGACCGATATTCCCCGGGTTTATCCGCAAACAATCCACACCCAAGTCAGCCACGCGCAGGGCAATACGGTAATCAAAGTGAATATCTGCTACTAAGGGGACATCTACTTTATGGCGAATAGCACCAAACGCCTCAGCAGCGTTCATCGAGGGCACAGAGACACGTACAATATCAGCGCCGGCCGTCACCAGCTGACCAATTTGAGCAACTGTTGCTTCAACATCAGTGGTTTCAGTGTTTGTCATACTCTGTACCGAAATGGGTGCATCACCACCCACTGGCACATTGCCCACCATTATTTGCCGCGACTTTCTCCGGGAGATTGGCGATTCAAAATGCATTAAACCCAGCTCCTCAACATGTATTCCTCAATATATGTCCCTCAACCCTAGGGGTGTGCTTCCAATTTTTCTCTCTTCGCCAATTTTCAATGTAGCTGTATTATCAGTACTGATAGGCGCCACAGTTACTTGCTGTCCGGCATAACTCAGTTGGACGCCTGGCGCATAGCCCAACACCACATTAAAGGGTGGCATACCAGTAACATCTACCTTCGAGCCAGATGGCTTCAGGTCTGCAATTAAAATATCGCCCCGAGCATCTAACACCTCGATCCAGCTCTGCTTGATGATATGAATCTGTAACCTTTGTGGTTTGGCTACGACAGCCACATCTGCATTGTTGTCTTCAATATCAACGCTGCCTTCACTATCAAATAGTGTCTCATTCTTTTGAGGCTCAACCGGGAATGGTGGTGTCAGAGTTAAGCTTTTTTGCTGCGAAAATACAGTTGATGTAGATGACGGGATTTCGAATAAACCTAATGTCACGCCATGACTAGATTGCACTACCCAAAATAACAAGGCGGCCAGTAAAGCCAGCACTAGGAATATAACCAACTTCCATTGTCCAAACTTCCTCTCTGGCACTCCCATCAGTCTGAGCTTGGGCTCTCCTTGCTGCATGCCTTGATCACGGAACAAATTATCAAAACTGGCCAGCACTTCATTGTCGGAAATACCCAGTATTGAACAATAACGCCTGATATATCCTTTCACGTATAAGGGTGCTGGTAAGTGCTCATATTCATCATTCTCAAGCGCACTTAGTACAGTCTGGGTTATCCCTATATTGAGAATAACTTCTTCAGTAGCCATGCCCTTTTCTCTTCGAGCTCGGCGTAATAATTCCCCGGGAAGAACCTGGTCTAATTGCTCTAAAACCTGTTCGTCTTTATTATTTTTTTTGCTCATTTTTCAGCCAGCTCTGGTATTCCTGATTTTCTCGAGAATCGGGGAATAAATTTCTTAGTGCCATACCCTGGCTAGCCTCGGCATCCTTATTTCCTAAACTGCGCTCCAACCTTACGCCCAACCAAAGCTCCTTAGGGCTGGGGCCTTTCTTGGTATAGTTATACTCAGTTAATAATTGCTTGGCCCTTGGGTAATCTTCACGATTGTAGGCCAGTTCAGCCAGCTCAAGGTAAGCAGCAGACAGTTGGGGATTTAATACAGCGGCTCGAGTGAAGGTACTTTCTGCTTCGGCCAACTTACCCAGTTGTACAGCAGCTATGCCCTTTTTGTAGAACATTTCAGCTCGCCTGGGGTAACCCAAGTCTTCAGCCCCTATAGAAAACTGTTGATAAGCTTCCTCATAACGGCCCTGACGGAGAAGAAAAAGACCATAGTTACTACGACCCCGAGTAAATAATGGGTCGTAAGTCAGAGCCTTTTTATAGTGTGCCTCAGCTTCATCAAACTCTCTTTCCTTCTGATACAACAATGCCCAGACATCGTGGAGTTCTGGAGAACGGCTGTCCACCTCCATGGCTTTATTCAAATGAATTCGAGCACCCTCGTGATCACCTTTTGACATGTAACCTAATGCCAACTGAATACGGTTTTCCAGTATTTTACTATTGGCAACAGGCTCTTCTTTTACGCCATCTATCGTGGTGGTAGTGGTGCAACTCACCATTAATAATGAAGAGAAAGTCCACGCAATCAGACATGCTGTCGATCGTTTTTTTACTGCGATTACCATGCTTTCACCGATCATAATATTCAGTTCACAAACCTGACTGGTTGCTCTTGGTTCTGACGCTTGTATCGTTCACTGCGCCGGGTTTTATCATTCACCGAGCCTGCCAATTGACCACAAGCAGCAGCAATATCATCACCTCGGGTTGTCCTGATAGTAGCAGTATGACCTGCATTATGTAGGATATCTCTAAATCGACTCAACGTGGTATTAGACACTCGCCTGTAGTCAGAACCATCAAAGGAGTTAAACGGTATCAAATTAATCTTACAGGGAATATCGCTGAGTAATTCGGCCAGCTCATGTGCATGTTCATTACGGTCATTTACCTGATCTATCAGGGTATATTCAATGGTAATTTTACGACGCTTATCTGGCATTTTATCCAGATAACGCCGTGCTGAATCCAGTAGCATTGCTATGGGATACTTTTTGTTAATGGGGACCAATTCATTTCGCAGTTTATCATTGGGCGCATGAAGAGATATCGCCAGTGATACATCAGTAACATCGCCAAGCCGGTCCAACATAGGTACAACACCAGAAGTACTCAAGGTCACTCGACGCTTTGACAATCCGTAGCCATTATCATGAAGCATTAGACTCATGGCATCGACCACATTGTCAAAATTCATCAATGGCTCGCCCATTCCCATCAGCACTACATTACTGACAACACGCTGTGCTTTAGGCCCGAGAGAGCCAAAGGATTTTGCCGCGATCCATACTTGTCCAATAATTTCTGCAGCTGTTAGGTCGCGGTTAAATCCCTGCTTACCTGTGGCACAGAAACTGCAATCAAGAGAACAGCCAATTTGTGAAGAGATGCAGAGAGTCCCTCGGTCCTTCTCCGGAATAAATACCGTCTCGATACAACTCCCACCATTGACTCGAATCAACCACTTCGATGTTCCGTCAGCAGAATCTTGTTGACTAACCACCTCCGGGGCTACAATTTCAGCAGTCTCCTTCAGTCGCTCACGCAAGTTCTTTGCTAGGTTGGTCATCTGGTCAAAGTCGTCCACACCCATTTGGTGTATCCACTTTAAAACCTGAGTTGCACGGAATGGTTTTTCGCCAATGTCGGCAAAAAATAAGATGAGCTTTTCAGCAGAAAGCCCCAGAAGGTTCACTTTAACCTTCTGGGGCTCTTCTGTTTGAGTTATTTCAGCGCAGCTTGCGCTCATAAAATATCCCGTTTATCGATACATTTAGCGTGGACAAATTTCATCATTACTAAAGAAATAAGCCACTTCACGTTCTGCAGAGGCAGCAGAGTCAGAACCATGAACTGCATTAGCATCAATAGACTCAGCAAAGTCCGCACGAATTGTTCCAGCAGCAGCTTCCTTAGGATTAGTAGCACCCAGCAGGTCGCGATGCTTAATAATGGCATCTTCACCTTCCAGCACCTGAATCACGACGGGGCCTGAAGTCATGAAACCAACCAAGTCGGCGTAAAATGGACGTTCCTTATGTTCGGCGTAGAAACCACCCGCTTTCTCTTCAGAAAGGTGTTGCATTTTTGCAGCCACAATTTTCAGGCCAGCGTCTTCAAAACGACCATAGATTTTGCCAATAACATTTTTGGCAACTGCATCGGGCTTGATAATAGAAAGGGTACGTTCAATAGCCATTAAGGGGTCTCCAGAATAAGGGTTTGTAAAAACATAGCAGGTCGGGGCCGCCCTACGGCTCGACTCACCTATAAAAAGGGTGGGAATTTTACTCTCGAAGACAAAGGGTTACAAGGAATAGCATGAACAACGATTAGGTAAACAGATGGCTCATGCAGCCAGTAATTTTGTAAAACGATCACAGGGTACCGGCATACTGAAGTGGGCTCCTTGATAGGAGTGACAACCCAGCTCCTTCAGTATCTCTAATGCCTCGCGGTTCTCTACCCCTTCCGCCGTCACTTGCAGGCCATATTGCTTGGAAACCGCCATAATAGCTTCCACCACACCCCGGCTTTCAGGGTCGCGATGAATATTGCGAATAAACTCACGGTCTATCTTGAGGTGATCGAAGGGCAATCGCTTAAGGTAAATCATGGAAGAGTAACCAATGCCAAAATCATCAATTGAAAACATCGAGCCCAGAGACTTGATTGCTTCCATCTTTTTAATGGCTTCTTCTACATCCTCGATCACCAAGTTTTCTGTCACTTCAAAGTTAATGTACTTCGGATCAATGTTATAGCTCTTCATGCTGTGCTGAACAATTTCGAATAATTGTGGATCTCGAAACTGACGAGGACTGATATTAATACTAAGCCTCATATGCTCAGCCCAAATACCCTGATCAAGAAAGTTACGAACATACTCACAAGCTGTTCGAATAACCCAGCGCCCCACATCCACGATCAAGCCGGAAGACTCCAGTACCGGGATAAATTCAGACGGCATGTTGGTGATTTTGTCCGCATTCATCCAGCGCAACAGTGCTTCACCACCCATGAGCTCGCCAGTCTGAACACTAATTTGAGGCTGCACATAGAGCACGAATTCATGGTTGTCCATGGCTTTCCGTAACCGGGTATTCATAGCGACCTGACGCTGCGCCTTTTCGGTAATACAGGGGTCAAAAAAGGCGATGCTGTTGCGGCCTTTTCGCTTGGCCTCATACATTGCTGTATCTGCATACTGCAACACACGGTCAGCAGTAATTTCGGAATCTGTCAGCAAGGCGATGCCAATACTAGCGGTGAGAATAACCTCGTGGCCATCGAGAAACAGTGGCGTAGCCACAGCCTCACCAATTTTTTCAGCAACTGCCTGAGCGTCCCAAGCAGCTTGGGAAATGTTGTCTGATAATTGCGGAATGAACAATACAAATTCATCGCCACTCATTCGAGCCAACATATTTTCACCGGTCACCAAAGTGGCGACGGCTCGCCCCACTTTCTTGATCACCT
>JAGPWA010000021.1 GCA_018066715.1 Porticoccus sp.
GATACCAGTTAATACCCTCGGCATCTTTTTTGACCGTCATCATTCCCTGCTCTATCAAGCAGTTCAGGTGTGCATAGCTTTCACCTGTGGCAAGCACGAGGGTGGCAGGGGTGATTTTTGATTTAAAAATCAGTGTGAACAAATCGACCACACGTTTTGGCGTGTCAGTATTTTCGTAGATAACCTGAAGGTCTCTTTCGTGATCATCGGTGAGTTTTTGTAAACGCTGTGTAGCGCCCCTGAAAGGTAACCCATGGGACGGCAGTATTAAGGTGTTTTCGGGAAGAATAGACTTTAGCTTGTGACAGGAATCAATCCAGGCTTTCAAGGGGTTTCCTGTAGGCTCAATAGGCCAGACACTCACATTGGATGAGATGGTGGGCAGCAGTTGGTCGCCAGAGATAAACAATTCCAGCTCAGGGCAGAACAGGCACGCGTGCTCTGGTGAATGTCCTTCACCCATCACCACCTGCCATTGTCGGTGGTTAACTGTGAAGCTGTCGTTGTCCTGCAGTCGATGATAACTGTTTGGCATGCCACGAATCAGGCTACCAAAAGCGCCAAATTTTGAGCGATAGTAACTTAACTGTTCTTCATTAAACCCTGCGGCTTGGTAGAACGCTATGGCCGCATCGGGTGCCTCTCGGTTGCTGTCCTCCAATAAGATTCGACAGTGCATATATTCACTGCGTGACATCCAGAGCTCAGCATCATTACGGTGACAGAGCCAAGCGGCTAGCCCGATATGGTCGGGGTGCATATGCGTGCCAATAATACGCTTGATGGGCTTTTTATCGGTTAATTGGTGGCACAGGGTTTCCCATATATCGGTGGTGGCCTCTGTGGCCAAGCCGGTATCGACAATGGTCCAGCCATCATCTTCTTCCAGTACCCACAGGTTGATGTGGTCAAGCTTGAAGGGTAGGGGCATCCGCAACCAGTAAACCCCCTCTGCAATCTTGAACAGTTCTCCGAGTTCGGAGGGTTGGGGGTAAGGGTATTTTGGTTTGGCGTTAGCCGTTGAGTCGGCCATTGATTTACTTTGCCGTTAGCCCAGTATTTTTTGTAGCCATGCTGAAATAGCATTTATTTCTTCCATGCAGACGGCGTGTTCCATGGGGAATGTCTCATAACCCGGCTTAAAGCCCATCTCGGTTAAATATTTCAGGCTATTTTGGCCGTGAACTTCCTGCACAATCGGGTCGTCGGTGCCGTGGTATATCTGGATGGGCAGCTGTTGGTTGGCCGGATGAAGATCAATTGAATTGGCGGTGGCAAAATAGGTCGAGAGTGCCAGTAATCCTGCCAGTGGTTTGGGGTAAGTCAGTGCCGCGTGGAGACCTACCGCACCACCTTGAGAGAAGCCTGCGATCACAATATGCTGGCTATCAATACCGCGTTTAATCTCCCGGTCAATCAATGCTTGAATGGCGGTAGCAGAATGCCGCAATTGCGTTTCATCGACCTTTCGATCAATCGCCATTTCCAGAATATCGTACCACGCCGGCATGATGGCGCCGCCATTGATGGTGACGGGCATCTCTGGCGCATGGGGAAAGATAAACCGAACCGCCATATGTTCGGGTAAGTGTAGCTCCGGGATTATCGGTTCAAAATCATGCCCGTTGGCCCCTAATCCGTGTAGCCAGATAACCGAAGCTTTGGCGGGTGAGGCGGGTTCAATTTCAACGCAGGGCAGAAGATTCATAGGCTGGGGCTTATCGTGGCTTGTTTGTGGCTTAACGTGTAAATAGGACCCGTGGATTATATCGGTTACCTGGTACGGGCAGTAAGGAATTTGTTAACCTCTTAAGCTCGTCAGTCAGCCCCGGGTACTATGTTATCGAGATGGTTACCGATATGTTACCGATACTCTATTCTTTTCGTCGCTGCCCCTATGCCATTCGCGCCCGGATGGCACTGGCGTATGCCGGTGTACAGGTTGAGCTGCGAGAAATTCTGTTGCGGGAGAAACCGCCCCAAATGTTGGCAGCTTCAACTAAGGGTACCGTTCCTGTGCTGGTGTTGCCTGATGGTTCGGTGTTGGAAGAAAGTTATGACGTGATGCGTTGGGCATTGAACCATCATGACCCGGATCATTGGTGTGAAGCGGCGCTGGCGGCTGAGGCCAATGCGTTGATTGATCAGAATGACCATTCATTCAAAGCGCATCTGGATCACTACAAATATGCAGATCGCCACCCTGAACACCCTATGGAATATTATCGTACTCAGGCAGAGGGTTTCCTTCAAATTCTGGAGGCCCAATTAACAACAGCTAGGTTTTTACTGGGTGAGAAAATAAGTGTTGCCGATGTGGGTATCTTCCCATTTATTCGCCAGTTCGCCTTTGTGGATAAGAGCTGGTTTGATCAGGCGCCATACCCAAATTTACAGAACTGGCTAGCGTACTTTTTGAATTCAGCGTTATTCCTGTCTGTGATGGAAAAATATCCCGTCTGGCAGGAAGGGTCAGTGATACAGCCGTTCCCAGAATAAAATTTTCGTGCTTCGGCGCTATTTAAAAACGTGTTCAGGTTGTGGGAAAGCACCTGAGCGCACCTCTGTGGCATAGGCCTTGAGTGCCGTTTCCACATCACCTGTTTCGGTCAGGAAATTTTTGGAAAATTTTGGCTGTCTGGACGATATCCCCAGCATGTCGTAGATCACCAATACTTGGGCGTCAGTACTTGGGCCAGCGCCAATGCCGATGACCGGGATACTCAACTCGTTGGTGATTTGTTGGGCAAGGGCCGTGGGTACGCATTCAAGCACCAAAACGTCGGCACCCGCTTCCTCGAGTAAGTGAGCGTCTAGGACCATTTGCTTAGCAGATTGGTCGTCGCGACCCTGGACTTTGTAGCCGCCCAGTTTGTTGACAGACTGAGGGGTAAGGCCGAGGTGACCACACACTGGAATACCTCGTTCGCTGAGCATGAGTACAGTTTCCTCCAGCCAAGCACCACCTTCCAGTTTTACCATGTGAGCGCCGGCCTGCATTAACAGAGCCGCATTTTCCATGGTTTGCTCTTCGGTGGCATAGGCCATAAAGGGTAGGTCGGCAATAATCAGTGATTTATTGTTACCGCGACACACGGCCTCAACATGATAAATCATATCGTCCATAGTGACGGGCACCGTACTGTCATGCCCCTGGATAACATTGCCCAGTGAGTCTCCCACCAAAACGACTTCAATACCTGCGTGCTCAATGAGTCGGGCAAAAGAGGCATCGTAGGCGGTAATCACCGGAAATTTTTCGCCCTGCTCCTTGAGCGTGTTCAGGGTATTAATAGTGACCGTTTTCATAAGCCTCGTTCCTGTCAGAGGTGGGGGCGGGGATTGTAGTAGTGACGCCCCGACTTGATGTTGAGCATATATTCAACCAGGTTTTGGTAATCCTGTTTGCTGTTGACTAGGTCAATATCTGTGGCATTAACAATCAACAGTGGTGCTTCATCGTAATAGTAAAAAAACCGAGTATAGGCTTCATTGAGCTGGTTGAGGTAATCGGCATCTATGGATTTCTCTGCCTGAATACCTCGGCGCTGGATACGATCTAGCAGTACTTCAGTGGAGGCTTGCAGATAGATCACCAAATCCGGTCTTGGGGCATCAATGGTTAATTGTTGATAGACCGTTTGATAGAGTTTCAGCTCTTCATCATCCAGCGTTACCTGGGCGAAAACCTGATCCTTTTCAATCATAAAGTCAGAGACTCGAACTTGCTGAAACATATCGCCTTGGCGAATTTCTTGAATTTGCCGGGTGCGCTGAAACAAAAAATATAATTGAGCGGGCAGTGCCCCGGCTCGACGGTCCTGATAAAAGCGTTCCAGAAAAGGGTTTTCATCCGCCTGTTCCAGAAATGTTTCATAGTTGAAGTTGGCCGCCAATCGCTTTGCCAGTGTGGTTTTTCCTACGCCAATAGGGCCCTCTACGGCAATAAAGCGAGGAAATGTCTCGCTTTGAAGAGCGACAGTCAGATCGTTAGCCAGTTGTTCCACAGATACCTCCTAGTGAGTGGCGAACGATACCTTCTGAGGGGCAATTTTCCAAGAGCTCTGCCAAGGAGGTTTTGTTGGGTAACACCAGTTGTGGCGCAATATCGGCCAATGGGAATAGTACAAAATTACGTGTGGCCATACCCGGATGGGGTACCTGTAACTCGGGATGATCGATGACCTGATCACCGTAGAGCAACATATCCAGGTCAAGGGTTCTGGGCCCCCAGTGTTCTTGCCTGACACGTTGGTGAGCGTCTTCGATAGCTTGCAATGCTTTCAGCAAGGGCAGCGGGTTTAAGTCAGTTTTCAGCTCGGCAATACCATTGATGTAATCAGGCTGGTCCGATGGCCCCATAGGAGAACTGCGATACCAAGGTGATACAGCGGTAATGTGGGTATCTGGCAGTGCATCCAGTTCAGTGATGGCTTGCAGTACCTGCTGTTGTGGGTTGTCGAGGTTGCTGCCCAGGGCGATGTAGGCAATTTCAGTCATGAACAGGATTTTTGGCGGGTGGCTTCCGGCGTTTACGGCGGCGCTTGCTTTTAGGTTGCTGCACCGAGTCCGCCATTGTCTGACGTTTGTCTTCATCCGCATCTTGGAATTGGGTCCACCAATCACCCAGGCCGGATTCAATTTCTCCGGCATCCTCACGTAACAGCAGGAAGTCATAGCCAGCACGGAAGCGCTTATTCTCCATCAACCGGAAAGCCTGGCTACCCGCTCGGCGTGGTAAGCGCAGTTGGAGTTCCCAAATCTCTCGCATGGGGAGAGTGAAACGACGTGGAATAGCGACTCGTTGGCACTGTCTGGTGGTGACCTCTCCAGCGGCCTGATGCAGGGCATATATAGGTGAGGCGTCACCCTGACTAAACACTTTCTCTTGTTCTTTCAGTGCAGGCCAGAGCAAGGCTGCAAACAGAAATGCAGGGGTTACCCTCTTATCACCACGAATGCGTATATCTGTGTTGGTGAGTGCCTGCTCAACAAATGTCAGGTAATAACCTGGGTCGTTAGCGAGTGCGGCTTCCGTGGCCGGAAACAGGATGCCAAAGAGTTGGTACTGGCGGAGTAATCGAAACGTGGATAACGCATGGCCGTGCATCAGCAATTTGAGGACTTCATCAAACAGGCGTGCAGAGGGAATGTCAGCCAGTAATTGGTGAACCTTGGTAATGGCGGCTTCAGTGTTGTCTTCAATTTGAAAGCCCAGCTTGGCGGCAAAGCGCACAGCACGCAGCATTCTTACAGGGTCTTCCCGGTAGCGATCAGCGGGGTTACCGATAATGTGTATGAGTCGCTGTTCAATATCAGGTAAGCCATCGGCATAGTCGTAGATGCTGTTGTCTTGGGGGTGATAATAGAGCGCATTCATGGTGAAGTCGCGGCGGCTGGCATCTTCGTTGATTGAACCAAAAATATTGTCGCGCAATAACAGACCTTTAGACGAGCGGCGTGAGTCATTACCGCTACTTTTCTTGTCAGTGTGATGAGCGCGAAAGGTGGTGACTTCAATGATTTCTGGCCCCATCCGTACATGGACGATCTGGAACCGGCGACCAATAATACGCGAACGCTTGAAGAGCTGGTTGACCTGTTCTGGTGTGGCATCGGTTGCCACATCAAAATCTTTTGGTTTTAGCCCTAGCATGAGGTCACGAACACAGCCTCCAACCAAAAAGGCTTCATATCCATCACTACTGAGTTGCTCGACCACTTTTCTAGCGCCGGCACTTATTTGCTTGGGAGAAAGTGGATGCTGCCCGTCTTTAATAATATGAGGTTCGTTGGAGACGACGGGGGTGCTTTTCCTGAAAATTTTAGAGAGTTTTTTTAGCATGTTGGTGCTGCAAATGCCTAGAAAGAGGCGATTCTAGCACAGCGGTATTGAAAAGACTGTCGGTGCTCTTTTTTGATTTTTATGGGTAGGTGCTTGCAGCAAGTGGGGGTATTACATTGAGGTGGAGTTCTACAATGAGTCGCCATTAAAAAAGGAAGCCCGTAGGCTTCCCTTGTGTATCCTATACGCCATCGAGCTGTGAGGTTTGTTTACCCTTATCAACCAGACTAGCAATCCATCCAACGTTATTATTATTTATTTTTATTAGCGTCCATTGTTGGCAGCAACCTTTACATAGAGTCGGAGGCATGTCAAAACTAAAATCCATATGAAGTATAAGGCTATATATTTCACCCCATATTTCTTATGGTTTGACTTAAAATGACGCTACCTACAAATAGCGTTACCTAAGTTATCGGTTGAATGTCACCTTCTCCATTACTGGGGATATCAGCTTACGCTGCCAGTGCTCTATACCCCAGCTTAATAATTCATGACTACTTGCAGAGTAGCGTGCCTTGGGTAGCGGCAGGCCAAGCCAGCGCAAAGCAGAGGCCAGATTCGCTGAGGCTGTTTTGGCGTCAATAGAAGGCGTTAGATTCTGCTTGCTGAGTTTCTGGCCATCCGGGTTGGTGGCTACAGGTATATGCCCGTATTGGGGCGTGAGGAGTCCCAATAGTTGCTGAAGACAGATTTGCCTGGGGGTGGAACTTAATAAGTCACTGCCGCGGATGATATGGCTGATTTGTTGAAAGGCGTCATCAACGACCACGGCTAATTGGTAGGCGAAAAGGGAGTCCTTGCGATGCAATACGACATCGCCGACCTCATGCTTGATATTCTGCCTTTGTTGACCCTGAAAGATATCTTCAAATTCAATCTGGCTCTGAGCAGGAGCTGCTAACCGGAGGGCTGCAGGGGCTGATGGGTCTTTCAATTGGCAGCGACTAGGGTGAATGCCGCCCTGTTTTTTTAGCTGTTGCCGGCTGCATTGGCAGGGGTAGACGAGACCCTTATGTTGCAGCTTTTCAAGGGTGGCAAGATAGGCTCCGCTGCGTTGACTCTGATATAGAACGTCACCATCCCAGTTCAGGCTATGTTGCTGAAGCTGTTGCAGTATGAGATCAGCCGCTCCTGGCATTTCCCGTGGAGGATCGATGTCGTCCATGCGCACCAGCCATGTGCCATTGTGTGCTTTTGCATCCAGATAGCTGGCTACAGCGCTGACCAAGGAGCCAAAATGTAGAGGGCCGGACGGAGAGGGAGCAAAGCGCCCGATGTAAGGGCATTTGGGCGCGGGAGCTGTCATGGTAATGTTGGGAGCGGCTGATGCTGCTCCCATGAACAATGAATCATTGATAGGTCGGTCGCCGGTAATTCAGTCACCGGCAGGCCAGTCATCAGTGAATTAGCTGCCAGTAAGCTGCTTTTCTTTGATTTCATCGAGGGTCTTACAGTCAACGCAAAGATTGGCTGTTGGGCGTGCCTCAAGTCGACGAATACCGATGTCTACACCACACTGATCACAGAAACCATAGTCATCGTTTTCGATGCGCTCCATGGTGCTGTCAATTTTCTTAATCAGCTTACGCTCACGGTCACGGGTACGAAGCTCAAGACTAAATTCTTCTTCTTGCGTGGCTCGGTCTGCGGGGTCAGGAAAGTTGGAGGCTTCATCTTTCATGTGAGAAACCGTGCGGTCCACTTCTTCCATCAGCTCCTGTTTCCAGGACAACAGCATATTTTTGAAGTGCTCTTGCTGAGCCTCATTCATGTACTCCTCACCCTTCTTCTCTGTATAGGGTGTGAAGCCATGGAGGTCGGCAACATTAGCGTTTTCTGCTTTCTTTGGCATGTGTTCCAGTGCTCGGTGAGTTACGAGACCCGCGTTTATAGTGCCAGCGGAGAAATTTTTCAAGTAAAAAAAGGCTGTTTTTCTTGTTATTTGCTCAATTGGCCTCTTTCTGTGATTTTTCAGGCTGTTATTAGGCCTGAATGTGTGTGGATGTCAGCATGCCATTCAGTGACCCTGTTGAAAAGAGCTATTTGATCACAGGGTCAATAGCGCCATAATGCCCAGCACTTATTGGTTAAATTCAAGTCACGTATCCAAGTCACTAAGGGAGTAAGACAAAGTGCGGTTAGCTGATAGAACCCGCAATTTCACGTCATTTAAAGTGGTGGATTTTGTCCAAGCTGCTGTTGAGCTAGAGGCTCAAGGGCAGGATGTCGTACGTATGGCGATCGGGGAGCCAGGGTTCGTTACGGCAGAGCCCATTGTTGATTCGGCGATAAAGGCGCTCGCTGAAGGTAAGACTTTCTATACTCCCCCTTGTGGTATTCCCGAGTTGCGACAGGCCATCGCTGACTATTATAAGCATAGTTACGACTTGGCTATTGATCCACAGCGAATTATCGTGACAACGGGGAGCAGTGCTGCACTGGGTATGGTTTGTGATTTGTTGTTGAACCCCGGCGATGGCTTTTTGATGTCCGACCCCGGTTACCCTTGTAACCCAAACTTTGTGCGTCGCGTGGACGCTGAACCACAGTTTGTACCTGTTGATGCTGAGGGAAACTATCAACTAACGGCAGAATTAGTGGCTGCCCACTGGCGTGAAAATACCGTTGGGGTGATGGTGGCGTCACCCAGCAATCCGACCGGTGAGGTTATTAGCCGTGAAAACCTGGCTGCGCTGTACCAGGAAGTGTCAGATCGCGGTGGAAGTCTTGTGGTGGATGAAATTTATCACGGCCTGACGTATGGCGATGAACCGGTAGCGTCCATCCTGGAGATCACCGATAAGGCCTTTGTGGTCAATAGTTTTTCAAAATACTTTGGTATGACCGGCTGGCGGTTGGGGTGGATGGTGGTACCAGATGGTTTGGCTGAGACCATTAACGTGATGATTCAGAATTTCTATATCTCAAGCCCCACTGTTGCGCAATATGCGGCGCTGTCAGCATTTGACCCGGCAACCATGAGTATCCTTGAAAGTCGTCGTGATGAATTCAAAGAACGCCGTGATTTTTTGGTGCCAGCATTGCGAGAGCTGGGGTTTGGTATCAGTCATGTCCCTGAGGGGGCTTTTTATGTGTATGCCGATGTGCAGGCATTTACCGATGATTGCGAAGCCTTTTGTTGGCAGTTACTTCATGAGCATGGAGTGGCTTGTACGCCGGGGACAGACTTTGGTCATCACCGATCCAACCATCACGTCAGGTTTGCCTACACCGAGCCACTGGATCGCCTTAAATTGGGTGTTGAACGGATGAGGCACGCTCTCGTACAACCGGCTTAACCAAGCATTTAAAATAGGCTCGGTCACAACATGGTTTTTAAAAACAAAGCGCTAAAAACAAATCTCTAAAAACAAATCCCTAAAAATAAGACCCTCAAATGAAGATTAACCCTCCCTTTGAAAAAGCCTTACTGTTGAATCGCTATAAACGGTTCCTGGCAGATATACGACTCGATAATGGAGACGAGTTGACCATTCATTGCCCTAATACCGGTTCAATGAAAAATTGTTGGGCACCAGAAACACTTTGTTGGTTTTCACGCTCCAACGACCCAAAACGCAAGTTACCGGGGACCCTTGAGATAACCACCACCCCAGATGGTTTTTTAACCGGAGTGAATACTCAGCGCCCAAATAAGCTGGTACGAGAAGCTATTGAAAACGGCACAATTGTTGAACTACAAGGCTATGAGAGTCTTCGCCCAGAAGTGAAATATGGCGACGAAAATAGCCGCATTGATTTTTTGTTAAGCACTGGTGAGCGGCAATGCTATGTTGAGGTCAAGAATGCCACTTTGGGAGTGGGAGATGGCCGAGTCCTATTTCCTGATGCAGTGACGACTCGGGGTACAAAGCACCTTCGTGAGTTGATCGGTATGGTTCAGCAGGGGCACCGTGCTGTATTGGTGTTTTGTGTGCAGCACACCGGAGCAAAATCTATTGGGCCTGCTGACGATATAGATCCCACCTATGGTTTAACACTACGCGAAGCCATGGCTGCAGGTGTCGAAGTATTGGCCTACGGTTGCAAATTGACGCCCGAAGAAATTGTGATTAACCAGCGATTACCATTTAGCTGTTTGTAAGGTTATTGGGGACGGTGAGACCGCACCCAATCGTTAGCCCGTTCATACTAGTCAGGCAAACAGTCCTTTGAGGGCATCCAGAGATTGTTGACCTTTTTCTTTAGCGACCTCGGGGCTGCTGTCGCCAAATCCTTCCCTCTCCAGGTCATCCTGAGGTAACTCATCCAGAACACGGCTGGGGGTGGTGTTGTGAATCTCACCGAACTGTTTACGTTTGCTGGCCATGGTGATGGTGAGGCTTTGCCGGGCCCGGGTAATACCCACATAGGCAAGCCGTCGCTCCTCTTCGATATTGCCTTCATCGATGCTGTT
>JAGPWA010000024.1 GCA_018066715.1 Porticoccus sp.
GCTTCCACCGCCACTTCATTGGCCGCATTAAGCAATGTAGGGGCGCTTCCTCCCAAACGAGCTGCGTCCATGGCTAGCCCTAAACAGGGAAAACGCTTCAAATCAGGAGCCTCAAAATCTAGTCGTGCGGTACCAATAATATCAAGACTAGCAACGCCCGAGCTAATCCGCTCAGGCCAAGCCATTGCATGAGCAATAGGTGTTCGCATGTCTGGGTTACCGAGTTGTGCAAGTACAGAGCCGTCTACATACTCAACCATGGAGTGAATCACGCTCTGGGAATGTATGACCACCTCTATCTGATCAGGTGACAAATCGAACAACCAGCAAGCCTCGATTAACTCAAGCCCCTTGTTCATCATCGTGGCTGAATCCACTGAAATTTTTCGTCCCATATCCCAATTCGGGTGAGCACAAGCCTGCTCTGGTGTTATTGCATCCAGAGTATCCAGTGGCGCTGTTCTGAATGGCCCACCGGAAGCCGTTAGTAGTATTTTCTGTACGCCACCATGATGATTAGGGCCATAACCCTGAGGCAGGCATTGAAAGATGGCATTATGCTCACTATCAATTGGCAACAATGTGGCACCGGCCTCTCGAACAGCATCCATAAACAAGCTGCCAGCCATCACCAATGCTTCCTTGTTTGCCAACAGGACTTTCTTGCCTGCACGAGCTGCTTCCAGAGTTGGCAACAACCCTGCAGCACCAACAATGGCAGCCATCACCGTATCGACATCAGGCGCAGTGGCTATCTGGCACAAGCCCTCCACACCATATAAAACACAGGTATCGGAGTGACCCTCTACCAGTAATGCCTGCAACTGCTGAGCTCTTGCCTGATCAGCGACCACAGCATAACGTGGCTTAAATTTCTTACACTGTTCAGCAAGCTCTACCACGCGGGAATGTCCGCTGAGAGCATAAATCTGAAAACGGTCTGGGTGACGCGCCACCACATCTAATGTGCTGACACCGATGGACCCGGTAGCGCCAAGTATTGTTAATTTCTGCATAGACTCAGAACTGAATACCGCTATAGATAAACATCAAGGTGAACACGGGCAGTGCAGCCGTCAGGCTATCCACCCGATCCAGCACGCCGCCATGACCAGGCAAGATGCTACCACTATCCTTAATACCACGATGGCGTTTAACCATACTCTCCAACAAATCACCGAGCACTGAAGCTAGTACGGTTATCATGATCATCATAGCCAGCAGCACCCAAGTACGACTATCAAGCTTCAACATTGCACCAAGTAATATGACAACAACCACATTGACAACAACACCGCCCAATAAGCCTTCCCAAGTCTTTTTCGGACTAACGCTTGATGCCAGCTTGTGCTTACCAAAATGACGGCCTGAAAAGTAAGCCCCAATATCAGCAAGGGCTACAACCATGACCACCAGTAAAATCACCCACTCACCCTGAGTAGAATGAATCAAGATAACCAATGCTGACCAAGTGGGCACCAATACGAGAAAGCCCATGACACCTCGTACCCAGCAGCTTCCCCATAATATGGCACTACTGGGATAACCCTGTACCCAGAGTAATGCGATAGCCCACCAAGGCACCATCGTCATCAATAAACTGCGTCCTGGATCTAACTCGATTGAGCCTTCTACTGACAACCCCAAAACGTAAGCAGCAACTACTAGAAGAACGGCTAATGCCGCTGTGTAGACTAGCCTCAACGGAATACCAGAAATACTCGATAAATCTGACCACTCCCAAGCCGCATAGATAACCACCACGGCCGTTGCCAGTGAAAATAAATAGGGATTCAGTGAGAACAAAGCCAAGAGAAACACCCCAGCAATAACAATGGCTGTGGCAATACGTTGTTTAAGCACTTTCTTTCTCCGCCCCAACTACCTGTGCATCCCGCATTCCAAAGCGGCGCTGGCGTTGTTGATACTCACGAATTGCCCCATCAAAAGCTGCACCATCAAAATCAGGCCAGTAGCAATCAGCAAAATAGAACTCAGTGTAAGCCATCTGCCACAACAAAAAGTTGCTGACCCGCTGCTCGCCTGCAGTTCTGATACAAAGATCCGGTGCTGGAAGATCAGACAAGCTTATCTGCTGCTGCATCAATTCTTCGGTAATGTCCTCTGGACGTAAACGACCACTCTGAACCTGGCGTGCAAGTTCACGAGCACTTTCAGTAATATCCCAGCGACCACCATAATCAAGGGCAAGCACCAACGTTTGCTCACCCTTCTCAGTAGCCGACTCAGTATCAGCGATCAGTTTTTTTAATCGGTTACTAAAATGATCTCTTCGACCAATAACACGAAGCCTGACACCTCGTTCCTTTAACTGTTTCACTTCTTTTTTCAGGTAGCTGGCCAGCAGCGACATCAATGCCCTGACTTCAACCTCAGGGCGCTTCCAGTTTTCACTACTAAAGGCAAACAGTGTGAGCACGTCAATATCGTGCTTCTGACAGGCATCAAGAACATCCCTGACTCGCTCCGCGCCGACTTCGTGACCAGCAGCACCAGACAACCCACGCTGGGTAGCCCAACGGTTGTTGCCGTCCATGATAATCGCCACATGACGCAGGGGGTGCGTTTGAGAGGGTCGAATTAGCGGTGTGCTCATTGTCTGAGTAAAAGTCCCAAGAGGATCAATCAGATTTCCATAAGGTCGACTTCTTTAGCAGAAAGCGCCTTATCGACCTGTTGAATGTACTTATCAGTAATTTTCTGCACCTCATCCTGAGCGCGATGCTCCTCATCCTCACTAATCTCTTTATCTTTCTGTAATTCCTTAATATCCGACAACACATCTCGGCGGATATTACGAACAGATACCCGAGCAGACTCAGCCTCTGCTCGCGCTTTTTTGATAAAGCCTTTGCGAGTTTCCTCAGTCAACTGAGGCATAGGGATACGAATCAGTTCGCCCATCGTCGAAGGATTAAGCCCTAGGTCCGACTTGAGAATCGCCTTCTCAACTTCAGGCACCAAACTTTTTTCCCAGACGGAGATGGATAGGGTTCGTGCATCCAGAACAGACACATTACCTACTTGACCTAACGGTGTATCCACACCGTAATAAGAAACCATCAGGCCATCCAGTAAGCTAGGATGAGCCCGGCCAGTCCGAATTTTATTAAATGCATTCCCCAGCGCCTCGACACTCTTGGTCATCCGCACTTCAGCATCTTGCTTCAGCTCATTAATCATTGTGACTTTCCTCGATCAACGTTCCCTCATCACCACCGACGACAATATTCAACAATGCACCGGGTTTGGACATACGGAAGACCCTCAGCGGCATCTCTTGCTCACGGCAGAGACAAATGGCTGTTAAATCCATGACACCGAGTCTTTTCTCTAACGCCTCGTCATAGGTTAGATGAGAATACATAGTAGCATTTGGGTCTTTCATGGGATCAGCAGAGTATACCCCGTCCACTTTTGTGGCTTTCAATACGATCTCGGCATCGATTTCAATGCCTCGCAGGCAAGCTGCAGAATCCGTAGTAAAGAAGGGGTTGCCCGTTCCCGCCGAAAAAATAACCACATCCCCACTATCGAGATAGCGCATCGCGGTACGGCGATCATAATGCTCAACGACACCACTCATGGGAATCGCTGACATAACACGGGCAGAAATATTGTTACGATCCAGCGCATCACGCATGGCCAGACCATTCATCATCGTTGCCAGCATACCCATGTGGTCGCCAGTCACTCGCTCCATACCTACAGCGTGAAGTGCTGCACCACGAAACAGGTTACCACCACCAATCACCAGCCCAACCTGGACACCGATACCTATCAGTTGCCCAATTTCAAGCGCCATGCGGTCGAGAACCTTTGGGTCTATCCCAAACCCCTCTTCACCCATCAACTCTTCACCACTCAGCTTGAGCAGTATACGCTTGTACTTTTTATCTCTGGTAGCAGGCATACTCTTCCTCCAAGATTGACAGGTTATCTCAGCATCTATATCAGTCTATATAGAACAACGGGGGCCAAGGCCCCCGTCTTCAAATCAGCTGGCTGCGCCAACCTGAGCTGCCACTTCCGCAGCAAAATCAACTTCCTCTACCTCAATCCCTTCACCCACTTCAAAACGAGCAAAGGACTGAATTTCGGCACCGGCATCTTTGACCAGCTTGCCAACTTTGGTATCAGGGTCTTTAACGAAAGGCTGATTAACCAAACTGGACTCAGACAAAAATTTGTTGATCCGACCGGAAATCATCTTCTCGATAATTTCTTCCGGTTTACCACTTTCACGGGCCTGGGCGACAAAGATTTCTTTCTCTCTCGCGACAACATCTTCTGGCATGTCTTCAGGTTTCACTACTTGCGGGTTCACCGCAGCAACGTGCATAGCAACATTCTTCGCAACTTCACCCTCAGCACCGCTCAGTGCAACCAACACGCTAATACGGTTGTTGCTGTGAACGTAGGCACCAACGACGGGTGCTTCAACTAACGCCACACGACGAACATTAACGTTCTCGCCAACCTTCTGCACCAGTGCTTGACGAGCTTCTTCAACATCAGCAGCCAGTGCCGTAGCATCTGTTTGTTTTTCTGCAAATGCTTTTTCCAATACAGTGTTAACAAAGGCCATAAAGCCTTCATCTTTGGTCACAAAATCAGTCTCACTATTGACTTCGACCATCACGCCGTAACTATTGTCGTCAGCTACTTTAGCGGCGACAACACCATCAGCAGCAGTGCGCCCGGCCTTCTTGGCGGCTTTCATACCACTAGATTTACGCAGCTCATCAATTGCCTTTTCAATATCACCATCGGCTCCAGCCAATGCCTTCTTACATTCCATCATGCCCAAGCCTGTGCGCTCGCGCAGCTCTTTCACCATAGATGCAGTAATTGCTGCCATCTGTCGATTCCTCTCAGTCTTTCTTTTTAATTGATAAAAAGGGGGCATAGCCCCCTTTTGTATTACAACAGCACTAGCAACAAAATTGCCGGCGCTTATTTAGCTGCAGCTTCTGCTTCAGGCTTGCCACCTTCTTCAGCCGGTTTGTCAGTACTACTCTCTTCAGTAGCGGCCACTTCAGTAGCCGTCACTTCAACAAACTCGTCTTTGTTGCTGACATTATTTGCCTCTGCCTTTCCTTCAAGGAGGGCATCGGCGATAGCCGCGGTAAACAACTTGATGGCACGGATGGCGTCATCGTTACCTGGGATCACATAATCAACACCATCAGGGTTGCTATTAGTATCAACAACGCCGATGACGGGGATGCCCAACTTGTTAGCTTCCTGAATAGCGATACGCTCATGATCCACATCGATCACAAACAAAATATCTGGCAGACCGCCCATATCCTTAATACCACCGATGGAGCGCTCAAGCTTTTCCATCAAACGGGTTCTCATCAAGGCTTCTTTTTTAGTCAGCTTATCGAAAGTGCCATCTTGGCTCTGCGTTTGCAGCTCACGATAACGACGAATAGACGCTCGAATTGTTTTGTAATTTGTCAGCATGCCACCCAACCAGCGGTGACTAACATAAGGCATACCTGCACGCTCTGCCTGCTCAGCAATCGTTTGCTGGGCGGCACGCTTAGTACCAACCATAAGTACTTTATTGCCATTAACGGCAACTTGGCGAACAATTTCGAGAGCTTCATTGAACGCAGGAACAGTATGCTCCAGGTTCAGGATGTGAATTTTGTTTCGTGCCCCGAAAATGAATTTTTCCATTTTGGGGTTCCAAAAGCGAGTCTGATGGCCGAAGTGGACACCAGCCTGCAACATGTCACGCATGCTTACAGATGTCATAATGATTCCTTTATTTAGGGTTAAGCCTCCACATATCCCACCAGTCAACCCGCTAAAGCGAGCACCCAGACAAGCGTGTCGATATGTGTGTGACGTTAGATTTCAATTTAGCTCCGAGCACATGACTCCAGAACGGTGCGCTTTATACCATAAATCAACTATTTATTGAAGGGACAGAGGTATGAACTTTCCAAGAATATGCCATAGCATGTTTCTAT
Source organism: Porticoccus sp. (assembly GCA_018066715.1). Lineage (GTDB taxonomy): Bacteria > Pseudomonadota > Gammaproteobacteria > Pseudomonadales > Porticoccaceae > Porticoccus. The sequence goes on from JAGPWA010000024.1 coordinate 6,009, forward strand.
CCGTTACAATTCACCTTTATCCATTACAATAGCCCAATTTTACACAACTCTTCTCACTGAACTCTCTGGAACAAACTATGGCTGTAGACCTGAAAACCGCCGATGAAATAAAAAAAATGCGTGTAGCTGGCAGGCTGGCGGCGGAAGTTCTAGAAATGATCGAACCTTATGTCGTCGTTGGTATCAGTACTGAAGAGCTTAACCAAATCTGCCACGACTATATGGTCGATGTACAAAAATCCATCCCCGCCCCACTGAATTACCATGGCTTTCCAAAATCTATCTGCACATCAGTAAATCAAGTGATCTGCCATGGCATCCCATCAGAAAAGAAAGTATTGAAAAATGGCGACATTGTTAATTTAGATATTACCGTTATTAAAGACGGGTATTTTGGTGATACTAGTAAGATGTTCGGTGTCGGTGATGTACCGTTCCATGCACAAAGATTAATGGAGACTACCCAAATTGCGCTTTTCAAGGCGATTGAGATCGTCAAGCCTGGTACCCGCCTGGGCGATATCGGTCACGTCATTCAGCAATATGCAGAAAGCAACCACTACAGTGTGGTAAGAGAATACTGCGGCCATGGTATCGGCACCGAATTTCACACAGACCCACAAATACTGCACTTTGGCCGCCCAGATACAGGGATGGTGCTCAAAGAGGGCATGACCTTCACGATAGAGCCCATGCTAAATGCGGGCAAACCTCACACCAAGTTAAGAAAAGATGGCTGGACTGTAGAGACTCGTGACGGAAGGTTATCCGCTCAGTGGGAGCATACTCTTGCAGTCACTGCCGATGGCGTCGAAGTTCTCACCGCCCGTAATGAAGAAAATTTTTAAGGGCCGCTGAAAATAATGACCTCACCCGTAACCGACACCCAAAAATCTCTACTTTTCTTTGATGAACACCGATTCCTTGAGGATTTGAACACCCAAAACCCTATTGATGTTTTCAAGAATGCCCTTGAGGCGGCCAACGTACATCTCAATACCCGATTCCATGAAGGGGAACAAACCAGCACACTAATTTTTGAGCGTGCATCCTTTATGGATGTCATTCTTCGTCATGTATGGGATCGATTTGAATGGAGTAAAAATATCAGCCTACTGGCTGTCGGTGGCTATGGCCGAGGAGAACTCCACCCACAATCAGATATTGATTTAATGCTGCTGATTCGCCGCGGTAGCCCCACTCGATACAAAAAAAGCATCGAAGGGTTTCTCACCTTCCTGTGGGACATTCAACTACAAATTGGTCAGAGTGTTCGCTCCCTCTCACAGTGTGTTGATGAGGCCAGAATTGACATCACTGTAGCAACTAACCTGATGGAAACACGCACCATCACCGGTGATGAAAAACTACGCCTATCGATGCTGAAAAAAACGGGGCCACGAAAAATCTGGCCCTCGAAGGATTTCTTTCGTGCAAAGTTGGATGAACAAAACGAGCGCCACCAAAAGCACGGTAATACTGAATACAATCTCGAACCAAACATTAAAGAAGCCCCTGGTGGCCTGCGCGATATTCAGATGATCAACTGGGTGGCTAAACGCCACTTTAAAGTAGAGTCCCTAGAAGAACTGGTAGGCAAAGAATTTCTGACGCTAGACGAATACCTGCAGCTCAAGCGGGGTGAGGCGTTTCTGTCGCGAGTTCGCTACGAACTACACCTCATCGCAGAGCGCCCAGAAGAGCGACTACAATTCGACTACCAACGCAAGATTGCCACGCTTTTGGGTTATCACGACAGCGATGAGCGCTTAGGTGTTGAGCAGTTTATGCAGCACTACTATCAAGTCGTATTGTCCATGCGCGAACTGAATGATGTGATGCTCCAATACCTCGACGAAGTCATCCTCCACAAAGATAAGGCGGGGAGAATAGAGCCACTGAACGAGCACTTTCAGGTACGTAACCAACATATCGAAACTGTCGGTGAGTATGTGTTCGCAAAATATCCCTCTGCCTTACTTGAGATTTTTTGTTTACTAGGAGAAGACGAAGATATTATCGGTATACGTGCCGCCACCATCCGCCAGATTCGCCAACATCGTAAACTTATTGATGACAACTTTCGTAACGAGCCTCAAAACAAGCGACTATTTTTACGACTACTCCGCTGCCCCTACAAATTAAGCACACAACTACAAAGAATGACACGCTACGGCATACTTGGCCGCTATTTGCCTGAGTTTGGGGGGATCATTGGGCAGACACAACATGACCTGTTCCACCGCTACCCAGTGGATGCTCACACCCTGCAATTGATAAGAAATATGCGTAACCTTGACCGCCCTGAGGTGGCCAAAGAATTTCCCGTTTCATCACACATCTATAAAAATTTATTCAAGCCAGAATTGGTGTTCATTGCAGGCCTATATCACGATGTGGGTAAAGGTCGGGGTGGTGATCACTCTGTTCTGGGCGCCGTTGATGCGGCTAATTTCTGCGAGAGACATGGCCTTCCTGCGGAGGAAGTTAACCTTATCTCCTGGCTGGTGGAAAACCACTTACTGATGTCCAGCACCTCCCAACGCTCAGATATTTCCGATCCCGATGTGATCCACAAGTTTGCCAAAGTGATCGGCAATCAGAGAAAGCTCGATTATCTCTTTGTGCTGACCGTAGCAGACATTACCGCCACCAACCCCACACTCTGGAATAGCTGGAAAGGCTCACTGATGAGGCAGCTCTATGCTGAAACTCGCAGTGCACTACAACGGGGGCTGGAAAACCCGGCGGACCGAGATGGCTGGGTAAAAAACAGTAAGCTTGACGCCCTAAATAAATTGACCGAATACAACATTAGCGAGACCCAGGCTAAAGACATCTGGGGCAACCTTGATGATGAATTCTTCCTTCGTGAAAGTGCCGATGATATCGCCACCTATACCAATGCGATTGCAGCGCAAGGAGACGGCCCCGAACCCGTCATACTCATCAAGGACGCCGGCGTTGAAGTTCCCGTTGCCACCCAAATATTTGTCCATACCAACGGTCTCCGTAATGTCTTTCTCATCACTGCCGCCACGCTGGACCAGTTGCAACTCACTATTCAAGACGCAAGCCTCCATAGCGACACCCAGGGCAACCCCTTTGATACCTTTTATGTTCTGGATGAAAACAACGAGCCTTTTGGTCACAATACCGAGATGCTTGACCGCATCCAAAGCACCCTATCCGCTGCACTGAAAAACCCCGACCTACCGACCTTTAAAATACAGCGGCGCACCCCTAGAGACCTAAAACATTTCACCCTGCACACCATTGCCTGCTTTAGTAACCATATCGAAAAAAGTGCCACGGTACTGGAAGTCATCACCCCGGATCGACCAGGGCTCCTTGCTCACCTAGGGCGTATTTTTATACGTTTTGAGCTGCATTTACTCAGTGCAAAAATCTCAACACTCGGCGAACGCGTCGAGGATGTATTTCACTTGGTCGACAAGGACTACCAGCCCCTGGGTGATGCCGACTTCTGCGAGCAACTAAGAGAGGCTATATGCAGCGAACTGAATGTTCGAAATAAAGAAGATATTGAAGGTGAGCCGCTGCAAAAAATGAAGCTGTGGCAATAAAAATAGCCCACGAATGATCTAGGCTAGCACCCAGCAAAACAACTATGCCGACCAACCAATAGAAAAGCGTTCAATGAATACTGACCTCGACAAACTAAAACCCTACCCTTTTGAAAACCTCAATGCACTCAAAACGGGTATCACACCACCCTCTGAACTGGCACATATCGCCCTCTCCATTGGCGAACCAAAACACCTAGCACCTGAGTTCGTTAAACAAGCCCTTGTTTCTGCCTTGGACAAACTGTCCACCTACCCCCTCACCAAGGGTATTCCTGAACTCAGACAAACTATTTCCACTTGGCTAACCAAACGTTTTCAGCTACAGCGAGTGGATCCTGAATCTCAGATACTACCGGTTAATGGTACTCGCGAAGCACTGTTTTCCTTTGCCCAGACTGTAGTTGATCGCGCCATAAGTTCAACCTCAACACCACCCGCACTACCATTAGTATTGAGCCCTAATCCGTTTTATCAAATTTACGAGGGAGCCGCCCTACTAGCAGGTGCTGAACCACTGTTTCTAAACTGTACTGACACCAATAACTTTGCACCGGATTTTGACTCAGTCTCACCAGAGGCCTGGGGGCGGTGCCAACTGATCTACATTTGCACCCCCGGGAACCCCACTGGGGCAGTGCTAGATATTCCAACCTTACAAAAGCTCATTGCCCTAGCGGACCAATACGACTTTGTGATTGCCAGTGATGAATGCTACTCAGAAATTTATGGCGACGAAAACAATCCACCACCAGGCCTCCTCCAAGCCTGTGCTGATATGGACCGTCATAACTACCATCGCTGCGTAGTTTTCCACAGCCTATCCAAACGCTCTAACTTACCCGGGTTGCGCTCGGGGTTTGTGGCCGGTGATGCCGAGATACTTCAATCATTCTTACGCTATCGCACCTACCATGGCAGCGCCATGTCCGTCCCCACTCAGCTCGCCAGTATCGCAGCCTGGAACGATGAAAAGCACGTGAGAGAAAATCGAGATAAATATCGCCAAAAATTCCAGGTATTCAAACAGGTACTTGGCGATATTCTACCTCTACATTTACCCGATGCCGGTTTTTACCTGTGGGCTGATACCCGCCCTGCCAAGAAAGGCAGTGACGAAGACTTTGCGCGAGAATTGTTTGCTCAACAAAATATAACCGTACTACCCGGTCGCTACCTAGCCCGAATGGCTGATGGCATTAACCCTGGTGAAGACCGTGTCAGAATGGCTCTGGTCGCTTCAGTGGATGAATGCAGAGAAGCCGCAGAACGCATCAAAAAGTTCATCACAACATAGCCCAACGAGAGATCAACCAACCATCTCATGCTTAAAAAACAACGTGTCGACTTTATTCTCAACAGGCTCAATGAACTCTATCCCGCGCCACCTATCCCCTTGGCGCACAAGGATCCCTATACCTTACTAATTGCAGTACTGCTCTCGGCCCAATGTACGGATGAGCGTGTCAATCAAGTCACTCCGGCTCTATTTAATGCTGCGGACAATCCTTTTGATATGTGTACTGTGCCGGTAGATACAATCTACAACATCATCCGCCCCTGTGGTCTGGCGCCCCAAAAATCAAAAGCCATTTCAACATTGTCGCAAATCCTCATCGATCAGCACCAAGGAATCGTACCGGAAGACATAGCCGCCCTGGAACAACTCCCCGGCGTAGGCCACAAGACGGCTAGTGTGGTCATGTCACAGGCATTTGGTCAGCCCGCCTTCCCTGTGGACACCCATATTCATCGGCTGGCACAACGCTGGGGCCTCACCAATGGCAAAAATGTCGTACAAACAGAAAAAGACCTGAAACGATTGTTTCCAAAAGACTGCTGGAACGCTCTACACCTGCAAATCATCTACTACGGCCGGGAGTTCTGCTCAGCAAGAGGCTGCGATGGAAGAGTTTGCGATATCTGCACCACCTGTTACCCAAACCGTAAAAAACCACTCAAAACCAAAAAAGCCTAGTAGACAATTTAATCGTGAATCAATATAAGGAAGACGCGGTCTCTCGTGAATGAGCTGCACAATTTTGTTATCCTACGCCGCTCTTTGGTGGCAAAGCTTTCAGCGCCACAGATACTGTTAAGCTATTGACCAACTTATTTACCACTAATTTATTTATCACTAACTAATGGCAGACGTATTATCGTGATTACTCTCTACGGCATCAAAAACTGTGACACGGTAAAAAAAGCGCGTAAATGGCTAGATGAGAATACCATTAGCTACCAGTTTCATGATGTACGTGCCGATGGGCTGACCAGTGAGATGATCGAGCCGTGGATCAAGTCTGTGGGCTGGGAAACAGTTCTGAATAAACGTGGTACTACCTGGCGAAAACTTGACCCTGACACTCAACAGCAAGTGACTGAGAAAAACGTAACTAAATTATTACTGGAACACCCCGCAATGATTAAGCGGCCAGTGCTAGATATCGATGGAAGCATCACGATTGGCTTCAAAGCAGACAACTACACGATGATTTTTGACCTGTAATTTTTATTCTCTGGAGATAGATTGAACAATGACCGCACTCTATAGTTTTGGCTTAGGTATAGGCACCCAAAATAGCGAAGGAAAATGGCTGGAGGTTTTTTACCCCGAACCCCTGCTCAACCCCGACGACAACATCCTGAGCGCGCTGAAATCAGCTATTGGCTACGATAGTGGCAATCAAGTCATCACCTTGGATAAAAACACCTTGGAAGAGCTGGAAAATGCTCTGAATAAAGCGGGTGAAACCGCAATGGCAGCAATTGCTAAACAATTCAAACAAAGTGAAAGGCCTGCTGTTGCCACTATTTTGAGCAGTGATGACGCACCTGCATCTGTTCCCGAGGGCTACCTGAAGTTACACCTGTTATCCCACCGGCTCGTCAAACCTAACCACACAAACTTGAGTGGGCTGTTTGGTGTATTGCTCAACGTGGCCTGGACCAACGAAGGTGCTATCGATATTTCCGAGCTAGCTGACCGACAAGTACAAGCTCGTATGGAAAACCGAAACCTGTCAGTAGACAGTGTCGATAAATTCCCAAAAATGGTGGACTACGTTGTCCCTGCGGGCGTTCGCATTGCAGACACATCCAGAGTTCGCCTAGGCGCCTACATTGGAGAAGGCACCACCATCATGCATGAAGGCTTCGTCAACTTTAATGCAGGCACAGAAAGCACCAGTATGATTGAAGGGCGTATTTCACAAGGTGTCTTTGTGAAGTCAGGCTCTGACCTCGGCGGTGGCAGCTCTACCATGGGCACCCTGTCAGGTGGCGGTAATATTATTATCACCATAGGCAATCAATGTCTGTTAGGGGCTAACTCTGGGCTGGGTATCCCTCTGGGAGATCGCTGTACTGTGGAAGCCGGTCTCTATATTACATCTGGCACTAAAGTAACGCTGCTCGATGATCACAACCAAGTTGTTGGTCAAACAAAAGCGCGTGAATTAGCCGGTAAAAATGACTTACTCTTTAGAAGAAATTCGACAACGGGCACGGTGGAATGCCTGACTAATAAATCAGCCGTAGAATTGAATGAGGCTCTGCACACCTCTAACTAGCCTCCGGCCGAACCTATTCATTCCACGAAAAAGCCCTGGCATTGGTCAGGGCTTTTTTCTATCCGTAGAAATAATCTATAAAGTCCGACCAAAATAATTCGCTCAATCAATTTACACCACTGCAATCTTTCCGCTACTGTTAGCCTATAGAGTATTAGGCTATACGTTAGAAGGAGATCACTATGAGCCATCTCGAGTACGGACCACTGGCCAGTATTATAGGGGTGTGGAAAGGGGATAATGGTACTGATGTGGCACCAGAGCCAAATGATGGCATCGAACATAACCCCTATTCTGAAGTGCTAACTTGCGAACCGGCTGGTGACGTATTTAACGCCTCAAAACAAAAGCTCTGGGCAGTACGCTACCACCAGACCGCCCGTCGTCTATCTGACAATACGGTTCTCCATGATCAAGTGGGTTATTGGATGTGGGATGCCGTACAGAAACAGGTTGTTCAATCACTGACTATACCAAGGGCCGTCTGCATACTAGCGGGAGGAATCTCATCCACAGACTCAAACGGAACGCTACATCTTGATGTTTCTGCAACAGATGGAGATGCCCATTGGGGCATCATTCAATCACCTTTCATGGACAACAATGCAAAAACCTCAGCATACCGTTATCAGTTGTCTGTAGAAGATGATGTCCTCACCTATTCACAGTCCATCCTATTGGAAATCTATGGGAAATTTTTTGACCACACCGATGGCAACACCTTGTTGCGATTCAACCACCCATAAGTACTTTATACGTGCTCAAGGCTAGCCCCCTTTAATCGAAGTCTGTTTTCTAAGCGCTCAATGCCACAAAAGGTAGGGCTGTATTTATAGAAAACATACAATTAGCACTTAGATGTTAGATTTGATGGTTTGGATATATAATTGAAGTCCAATCTATAATGAGTTTATATCTACTCTGGCAACACTGCTTTAAAACAATGAGGAAGAAATTATGCGTATCTGTACTTTAGTATTAGGTTTAGCGTTTTCATGCCTGCAAGTTTCTGCCGTTATGGCCGCTGAACTGACTCAATCATTGAAACGTATCAATGATTCGGGTGAAATTAATTTGGGCTACCGTAAAAGCGAACCACCGATGTCATTTGTCGATGAGTCAGGTAATGCCAAAGGTTATTCAATGGATCTTTGCGAGGCAGTCGTTGCGGAGGTTATGAAAAAGCTGGAACGAACAAATCTTAAGATAAATTATGTTCCAGTAACAGCAACGTCACGTTTTGAGGCTATCGAATCATCCAAAATCGATATTTTGTGCGGTGCGACGACTAAAACCTTAAGCCGTTCAGAAAA
>JAGPWA010000029.1 GCA_018066715.1 Porticoccus sp.
CCATTCTTAAAACCTCAGCGAGCAAGGTTCAGGAGATACGAGTACAAAAAGGCAGAGAAGACCAGCGACTGAAAAAAATCCTATACTTGGCTGAGCAGCAGGAAATTCCCGTAACCTGGGTGCTTCGATCTGATCTGGATTCACTGGCCAGTGGTCGACATCAGGGAGTGGCCGCACTTTGTCAGGGTGCAGACGTTCAGGATGAAAACTATCTCTTTGAATTGTTGCAACATCTCGACCAGCCACCTTTTTTGCTGGTGCTCGATGGTGTTACAGACCCACATAATCTAGGTGCTTGTATGCGGTCGGCAGATGCCGCTGGCGTTCATGCTGTGATTGTACCCAAAGATAACTCTGTGGGTATTACGCCTACAGTACAAAAGGTTGCCTGTGGTGCAGCGGAGACAGTGCCGCTGGTGGTGGTTACCAACCTTTCTCGAACGCTAAAACAACTGCAACAACAAGGGTTGTGGATTGTGGGTACCGCAGGTGAGACAGAGCAGTTAGTTTATGATGTTGACCTCAAAGGGCCGCTAGCGCTGGTGATGGGGGCAGAGGAGAAAGGTTTGCGGCGCCTCACGCGAGAATACTGTGACCTATTGGTCAAGCTGCCTATGGCTGGGACGGTGAGCAGTCTCAATGTGTCTGTGGCCACTGGCGTTTGTTTATTTGAAGCAGTACGGCAAAGGCAGTAGTAAAGGCAATAACGTACAGCGCAAGCCTCTATAGGGATAAGAGAAATCAAACACGGCAAAGTAATTAAAGACAGAGTTATCCAGAACAACCAGGTGGCCACCCAAAACCTCGTGGTGAATTTGCCTAATGTGATCAGTGCTATCAGGGTGGCATTAGTCCCCGTTTTGGTTCTCTTGGCCATTGAGAAAAAAGCGGATGTCTTTTTATGGGTGCTAGCGTTCTCGCTATTTACTGATGCGATGGATGGCTATTTGGCGCGTCGCTTGGGGCAGGTCACCGAATTCGGTACCCGTCTTGACAGCTGGGCAGATTTAATCACTTATGCAGTCATGTTGTTGGGCTTGAAGCTCATTTGGCCTGAGACGTTTGAGCGAGAGTCGAGCTACTTAGTCTTTGCCTTTAGCTCATGGATTGTACCGCTACTAGTGTGCATGATGAGGTTTCATTGTTTTCCCAGTTACCACACGCTAGCGGCTAAAATTGCCGCTATCAGTATCGCTCCTGCCTATTTTGTTGCTGCCATCTGGGACCATTCGCTCATGTTCCGTGCGGTCTTATTATTCTATCTCTGGGTGGCACTGGAACAAGTGATTATCACGTCGATTCTGCCTCGTTGGCAGGGAGATATTGTTGGGTTTTGGCAAGCAGCAGCTATTGCTCGTGGAGCGCATAGTGATGGGCAAGCTGAGGGTCAATCCAGCCTGCCCGATAACCCCCAGTAATAAAGGTTACTTAAGGGCACCCTTAAGCGACTATTAAAATACGCAGTGCTTGGCGAAGTCGCCGGCTTCGTTTGTGGACCAATCACCTTTTGGTTTTTCTTTCATGTCTGCACACCAGGCTTCGCTGCCCACTTTTGTACAGCCTGCCAAAGATAGAACAAATATTGTGGCGAGTAATAACGAAAGTTTTTTCATTTTTTTCTCCTTGTAGATAAGTACTTTTATTGGTGAACGCATCATAGCTTGTTCTTCGTGGGGGCATATACTGAAAAACTCTGTGCTTGCGACTTGAAATGCCCCCCTTATCCCCGTAAAATGCGCGCCCTTGATCCATATTGGGTCAATAACTCCTTGTTGCATCGCATTGGGCGAGCAACTACTAACCCGTGAGGAGCACAATGCGTCACTACGAAATCGTATTTATGGTTCACCCGGACCAAAGCGAACAGGTCCCGGGCATGATTGAGCGTTACACTACTACCATTACTGGTGGTGAAGGTAAGGTTCATCGTCTAGAAGATTGGGGTCGCCGTCATTTGGCATACCCTATCAACAAAATTCACAAAGCCCACTATGTGCTGATGAACATTGAATGTAGTCAGGATGTATTGGATGAGCTGAATTCCACTTTCCGTTACAACGATGCAGTTATTCGCAGCGCTGTATTTAGCGAATCAGAAGCAATCACTACTGAGTCTTATATCATGAAGGCTGAAAAGTCTGAAAGGTCTGAGCGTCGTGATCATCGTGCCGAGGAAAAGCCTAAGCGCGAAGAGCGTACTGAAGCCAAGCCCGAAAGTGCTGCGAATGAAGCTCAGGAAGCACCTGTAGCCTCAGAAGCAGCAGTCGTCGCTGAAGCCCCAGTAGAAAAAGTTGCTGCACCGGTAGAAGAAACTACCGATGAAACCGCGGAAAAAGGGGAATAATTCATGGCTCGTTTTAATCGTCGTCGTAAGTTTTGCCGTTTTAGTCAGGAAGGTGCTGCCGAGATCGATTACAAAGATCTGGATATGCTGAAGCAGTATGTTTCCGAAACTGGGAAAATCGTACCAAGCCGTATTACCGGTACTAAAGCCAAGTACCAACGTCAGTTATCAACCGCGGTTAAACGCGCTCGCTTCCTGGCTCTGCTGCCCTACACGGACAGCCACAAGTAATTTATAGATAGGCCTCGTGATGCGCGCCCTAGCTGAATTTATTATGCGTGGGCGACTGCAGGCTGCCCTAGTAGCACTTTTTGGTAGTTTAGTGCCACTGGTTAGCCCGGCTGCTATCAGTCTGGTGACTCTGAGTAAGGGGTTGTCAGAGGGAGCGTTAGTCATGCTTTGGGCGCTGTTGCCGTTGCTGATAACATTTTACTATGTCAGCGACCTCAGCCCGATGATTACACTCTCTTCCATTGCTGGATTGTTAGTAGTGTTGGCTGCGTCGGAGCTCTTGAGGTTGAGTGCTTCGTGGTCTCGCACACTGATATTTGTTTTGATTGTCAGTGGGCTTGCAGCAAAGGTACTCGATGTACTGTTTACCGAGCAGGCAAATGCACTTGAGCTGATTGTTGCCAACCTGTTTAGTCAGGTGCAACAGGAACAAGAGAATGCGTTTGTACCAGGTCGTACATTTTTGTTGGGCGTCATTGGTTATGTGATTGCGCTAACCTCGGTTGTTTGTCTGGTGTTAGGTCGCTGGTGGCAGGCAACGCTTAGTAACCCCGGTGGATTTCAGTTGGAATTTCACCAGCTGCGTTTTGATCCAATGTCGGCAGCTGCTCTGTTTGTTGGTGTGGCTGCTTGTTACTTTGCCCCTCATGAGTATTCGAGTTGGGCTGGGTTGTTGGGGTTGCCGCTATTGTTGGGCGGTATCGCGTTAGTGCATTACGCAGTGGCGTTTTACCAACTGGGTGGCCATTGGTTAGCAATTTTTTATGTGGGGCTATTTATGGTTGGCCCCCTGAGTTTGGTACTGGTTGGGTTAGGTTTGCTCGACAGTATTATGAATATACGTTCACGACTGGCAAGGCGTCCAAAAGGGCCCTGAATTCAGCGGGACAGATTGGTTTAGCTATTGGTTAGCTAAACTATTTATTGATTTAACAAGAGAGGAAATCCGAGATGGAAGTTATTCTTCTGGAACAAGTCGGCAAGCTCGGCACTATCGGTGACAAGGTTAATGTTAAAGCTGGTTACGGCCGTAACTACCTAGTCCCAACGAGCAAAGCAGTTTTTGCTACTGCTGCGAATCTGGCTGCATTTGAAGCCCGTCGTGCAGAACTGGAAGCAGCTGCAGCAGAACAGCGTACAGCGGCTGAAGCTCGTGGAGAAAAGCTGGCTGCTCTGGATACAATTACTATCGCGGCTAACGCGGGTGATGAAGGCAAGCTGTTTGGCTCTATTGGTACTCAGGATATTGCTGATGCACTGACTGCTGCTGGCGCTGAAGTTGTTAAGAGTGAAGTGAAGCTGCCAGAAGGTGCACTGCGTGAAATCGGTGAATATGACATTGATGTTCAGCTGCACTCTGACGTGACACAGGTTATCAAGCTGGCCGTTGTTGCTGAATAAGTCGCTGAGTAATCTGGCCGTTTTTTGCCACGTCAAAATCGGTACAATACGGCACTGCACTTAATGTGACAGTGCCGTTTTTACAGGTGACAGTTTACAGGTGACATGTGATGGTTGAAGAGCGAGGCAGCGAGGACCAGCAACTTCCTCATTCCGTTGAGGCTGAACAAGCCGTGCTTGGCGGGTTGATGCTGACGAATGACTCCTTCGATACCGTCGCCTCGGTAATTAGTGAAACCGATTTCTTCGCACAAGATCACCAGTTGATCTTTCAGACTATGCGATCCCTTTCTGACGACAGTAAACCACTGGATGTCATTACCCTTTCTGAATTCCTCCAAAATAATAAAGACTTGGAACAAGTGGGTGGCGCAGCCTATCTAGTAGAGCTGGCAAACAATACACCCAGTTCGGCAAATATTGGTGCTTATGCCCAGATTGTTCTAGAGCGTTCAGTGATTCGGCAGCTTATTACTGCTGCCAGTGATATCGTTAAAAAAGGTTTTAATCCCCTCGGTTCCGACAGTAGTGCATTACTGGCAGAAGCCGAACGGAAATTGTCCGATATTATTGAGAATCGCCCAAAGTTGGGTGGTTTCCAAGATGTTAATACATTGTTGTCAGATGCGATTAACCGTATCGATGAACTGTTTAATAGTGATGCCGATATCACCGGCCTTAGTACCGGTTTTGCCGAGCTTGATGAGAAGACCTCTGGCTGGCAAAAATCCGATTTGGTGATTGTGGCTGGTCGTCCTTCTATGGGTAAAACATCGTTTGCCATGAATATGGTGGAACATGCAGTATTGCATCAGGATAAGCCGGTTCTGGTGTTTAGTCTGGAGATGCCCGCAAACCAGCTGATGATACGGATGCTGTCATCATTGGGGAAAATTGATCAGACCAGAATGCGCAGCGGAAAGCTCAATGAAGATGATTGGCCTCGGTTATCCAGTGCGGCCTCTCGCCTTAAGGGTCGCCCTCTGTATATTGATGATACGGCGGGTATTACGCCTATGGGGTTGAAAAATCAGGTGCGACAGTTATCCCGTGAGCATGGTGAGCCTGGTTTGATCATGGTGGACTACCTGCAGTTAATGAGCAGTAGTGTTCCCACAGAAAACCGGACCACTGAAATCACCCTGATTTCCCGGGAGTTAAAAACCATTGCTCGTGAGTTTAATTGTCCCGTCATCGCATTATCCCAGCTCAGTCGTAATTTAGAGCAGCGCCCCAACAAGCGGCCCATTAACTCTGATTTGAGAGAATCTGGTGCTATTGAGCAGGATGCGGACGTGATTGCCTTTATCTATCGCGATGAAGTGTATAACGAGGACAGTGAGGACAAAGGGGTGGCAGAGATTATTCTCGGCAAGCAACGGAATGGCCCCATTGGCACCTGTAAGCTCGCATTTCTGGGTAAATATACTCGTTTCGAAAATCTCGCCCGAGATTACTTCGCTGACCAGTAGTTATTCGGGGCACACTATGCAGATATTTCATACTATCCAGGGCCTCCGAGATTCGTTGATGACAGCACGTCAACAGGGCAAGCGTATTGGCTTTGTTCCCACATTGGGTAACTTACACGAAGCACATATCGAGTTGATAAAACGGGCCCAACAAACCAATGATGTAGTTGTCTGCTCTATTTTTGTCAACAGGCTTCAATTTGGGCTCAACGAAGATTGGGACAAATACCCTCGTACTTTTGAGGCGGATAGTGCCAAATTGCGTGAGGTGGGTTGTGACTACTTGTTTCACCCGGATGACAGTGAAATGTACCCCAATGGTCTGGATACCCAAACTCGAGTGATCTGCTCCACCATGACAGATATGCTCTGTGGTGCCAGTCGCCCGGGTCATTTTGAAGGTGTGACAACCATTGTGTCGAAACTCTTCAATATAGTGCAGCCAGATGAGTCGGTATTTGGCATTAAGGACTACCAGCAACTGGCGGTTATTCGTCGAATGTCTGAAGACCTCTGTATACCGGTGGATATTATCGCTGCACCTATTCATCGGGAGCCCGATGGTTTGGCTATGAGCTCTCGTAATAGCTACCTGACGGCAGAGGAACGGACCAAGGCGAACCAATTGAACAAGAGCCTTAACTGGGTTGTCGAACAGGTTAAGTTAGGTGACAGAGACTTTGTTGCCTTGGAGAAGGAAGCCAACCGGCAGATTGAAGCGGTGGGCTTCAAACCGGACTACATCACTGTCTGTAACAGTAAGACACTGGAAATGGCAGCAGTGGATGATAAACATATTACCGTCCTGGGTGCGATGTACGCCACCGCAGCACGGCTGATTGACAATGTGTCCTTGAATTAAATGTTTCCTTGGATAAGCATTTCCCTGGATTAGAGGAATTTTTATGTTGAGCACTCTACTTAAAGGCAAGTTGCACATGGGCACAGTGACCCATGCGGAGCTATGGTATGACGGCTCCTGTGCTATCGACTCAAACTTGCTCGATTTAGCGGGGCTGAGAGAGTTTGAACAAATTGATGTCTACAACGTCAACAATGGTGAACGGATCACGACTTATATTATTCGTGGTGAACCCGGTTCCGGTATTATTTCCATGAATGGTGCCGCCGCTCGTAAGTGCCAAGTGGGCGATCAAGTGATTATTGCTACTTACGCTCAATATACTGAAGAAGAGATGGCGACTCATAAACCAAAATTAGTGTATCTCAATGCGGATAACACCGTAGAGCGTGCCTCCAACACTATTCCTGTACAGGTGGCTTAAGGGCCACCTAACGGGTGATTTACCCTTTCTTTTATTTCCCTATTTCCTTTTGACCAGCAGCATTTTTAGATAAAAAGATGCCGGTAGTGTTTAGCTGTCGGCTGAAGTTGCTGGGATAGAACGCAAGCGTCAATACTTTAGTTTGAGGAAACCCTCAAGGTTTTATTACATCCTTCCTTTCATCAAGAATAACCAGGCCATCAATAGTAGAGGGAGCCGAGTAGGGCTTCCCTCTGCAATTTGACGCATGGTCCGGCGCAATATTTGGCCAGTTTTTCAAAGCTTTGTTTGGTGGTCTTCATTTTTCCGTGGTGAATGGCATTTTCATTCCGCTGGTTCTGGCAGCAAGCGGCTTTGGTGAATTTTTGGCGAGTCTGGGCCAATAAATATGTTGCGATTACTAGGGCTTCCCTAAAGTTTTCTCTATAAGTGACGATATACGTACTGATAACGAGAAAAAGCAAAAAAATTGCGGAAGATTAGAAGTAATTTCTTTTCGGGGGGGGTGTGAAATCGGATTAGAGCAAACAAAAAATTCTTTAGGCTTCTCCCCTGTAGAGGGGGCGACGCTACGTTCTGATTTGGCGAAAAACTGGCTTCAATGGCAGTGTAAAATGATATCCGGTTTAGTCCGCGGTGCATTATATATACCATTGAATAATAAAGAGTTAGGTCCTGCCATGTCAGCCTGGCCCGCTGAAGGGGGAGGTGAGTCACAACTGTTTGGTGTTGCATCGCAAGCGCATGTTGAAAGTAAGAATGTGGTTTGCTCCGAACAGCATTATGGCCCGCAGAATACCCTCATAGGCGATTTGATTGCCGTTCCCTTGGTTGTTGATGGTGAAACGATCGCTGTTATTGCCATTATGATTACAGTTCGTCCGGAGATTCAGCAGCATGCTGTGTTGCAGCTCTTGCAATGGGGTGGGGCATGGGTTGGGTCATTGGTACACCATGCTGCTGCTGGAGAGCTAGAGACTGATTCTTTCTCTATGAAGTTCATGACCTCAATGCTTAATCATTCATCCTCCCAGGCAATGGCGATGGACATAGTCAACCAGTTTGCTGATAAGTTTGATTGTGAGCGGGTTAGTTTGGGATTGCGCCGGGGATTATCGTTGCGGCTACAGGCATTGTCGCACGTCGTAAGTTTCGACTCCCGAGCTGAAATAGCTCGTCGAATAGAAGCGGCTATGGAGGAGGCGGTAGATCAAGCTTCAACCATGATTTACCCCGATAAAACAGGCGGTCCACTCACGGTATCCAGAGCGCATGCTGAGTTGGCGTCTTTCCGTGGTAATGGCGTTGTTTGCACGATTCCTTTGCAAGGCATCACCGAGACCATCGGTGCGCTTACCCTAGAGCGGAGTCCAGGTCACTCCTTCGATCACTCAACGGTTGTTCTCTGCGAAGCTGTTGGACATTTTATCGGGCTTGAGTTTGAGCGAAAACAACGCGAACAGCGTCCTCCATGGGGCAAAACAAAGGAAGCATTCCTGGACTGGGCGAGCAATGTGTTTGGTGTCGCTCATTTGAAGCCAAAGTTACTATTGTTGTCTGTCGCCATGCTAATGGTAGTGCTTTCTCTGGTGAGTGGAACCTATAAGGTGACGGCACGGGCCAGCATTGAAGGCACGGTAAGACAGGCTCTGGTAGCGCCTCATGATAGCTATGTTAAACGGGCGGAAGTCCGGGCGGGTGATTTGGTCAAAGAAGGGCAACTGATCGCCTTGCTGGATGATCGTAATTTGCAGCTAGAGTATCAAAAGTGGCAGAGCGAACGTAATAAAATTGAAAAAGAATATCAAGACGCACTGGCTAAGCGTGATCGTTCTGAACTGAGTATATTGCGTGCCCAAATTGATCAGGTGGATGCTGAATTACAACAGCTTCATGCAAAAATTATGCGTACAAAATTGCGTGCACCTTTTGAGGGTGTCGTTGTCAGTGGTGACCTCAGTCAATCTCTTGGTGCTCCAGTAAAAATTGGGCAGGTTTTATTTGAAATTGCACCACTAGACAGCTATCGGGTGGTACTTGAAGTGGATGACCACGATATGGCGGGTGTTGATGTAGGTAAGTCTGGGCATTTACTTGTCGCTGCGTTGCCGGATTATTTTTTTGCTATCTCAATAGATCAGATTGTTCCTGTGGCTGTTTCCAGTGAGGCCAAAAATTTCTTTCGAGTTGAAGCGTCTTTGAATGAGTTTTCTAAGTTATTGCGGCCAGGTATGAGCGGGGTGGCGAAGATTGAAGTGGGAGAGCGAAAACTGCTCTGGATATGGACTCATACATTGATGGATCGTTTACGTCTTTGGTTCTGGTCAGTGGGATTGTAGAGAAAAATGTCAACATTGCCTGAACATAAAAATTGGCCGTTGATAGCGCGACTTCGTCCACAGTTACATCAGCATGTCAGCATATTTCCCCAGGTTTATCGGGGTGAGCGTTGGTATGTGTTGCGAGACGAATCCAGTGGGCGACATCTCCGTTTTAGCGCATCCGCGTATACATTTATTGGCCGCTTAGACGGTGACGCTACCGTGCAGGAGATTTTTGATAATGTTATCCCTATAAACGATACAAATACATTAAACCCCGCTGTATTGAGTCAGGATGAGGTCATAGTAATATTAACGCAATTATTTGCCATTGGTGTTCTGAAGGGCGGCTTACCGATCAGTGCCAATGAGTTTTTTAGGCGTTACCAAAATGAACGCAGTCAGCGTAAATACCGGGCGATAATGAACCCGCTGGCGATTCGAATTCCTCTGATAGACCCGGATAAATTTTTAAATCGCCTGATACCCTGGGTGCGTCCGCTGTTTTCCCGAACAGGTATGGCTATTTGGTTCGTCGTCGTTATTACCGGTGTGTTGCTGGGCCTAGCTAGTGTCTCAGAGCTTGGTGCCGCATTGAGCAGAGATATTCTCGCACCGGGCAATCTTATATTGATGTTGGTGGTGTTTGTCTTTATCAAGACGGTGCATGAGTTTGCCCACGCATTTGCAGTTAAAATGTGGGGAGGCGAAGTCCATGATATGGGTATTACCTTGTTAGTTTTGGCGCCCATTCCCTACATGGATGCCTCTGCGGCCTGGGGTTTTCGCGATAAACATAAGCGAATATTGGTGGGCGCTATCGGCGTTTTGATAGAGCTTTTTATCGCAGCGATAGCTCTGTTTGTCTGGTTGTTGGTTGAACCCGGCCTGATGCAAGATGCAGCATTAAACGCACTGCTGATCGCCAGCGTGTCAACACTACTGTTTAACGCCAATCCACTGTTACGTTTTGATGGTTATTACGTGTTACAGGATTGGGTCGAAATCCCTAATCTCTATACTCGCTCCAGCCGATATTACCTGTATTTGATAAAACGATACCTGCTTGGCCTTGAGAATATAGCTTCGCCTGTCACTGCAGCGGGTGAACCGGCCTGGTTTGTTCTTTATGGGTTGGCCTCTTTTGTTTATCGCATGATCATTCTTGTGGTGATTGTGTTCTTTCTGGCTGAAAAATATTTGTTTTTAGGTGTGGCGCTTGCTGTATGGGCGGTGAGCATGCAAATTATTATACCGCTCATTCGAGGGATGAATTTTCTCTGGGCGAGCCCCCTTCTTCTCGGGTGCCGGGTTCGTGCTGTTACCGTAACCCTGCTGCTTGTTGGCATTTTCAGTGCGGTAATACTATGGGTGCCAACACCCCTGACAACCCGTGCGGAAGGTGTTGTATGGGTCGAAGATCAGGCCCGAGTATTTGTCGAAACGGAGGGTTTTGTAGAGGTGGTATT
>JAGPWA010000032.1 GCA_018066715.1 Porticoccus sp.
ATTTGCATTTGCATTTGCATTTGCATTTGCATTTAAAAACAGACTCACACAAAAACCCAGACAAACAAAGTTTATCCATCGCTGTAGTCCAGAGAAAAAATATTTATAGTTGCGCATAGAAAAAACCACTACCAAGGGTAATCATTTGGCAGTGGTTTTTGTCTTGGATTAAAGAATATTAGGCAGCGCAACTCGTAGAAAAATCGTTCTCTACCGTGTCATTGATCGCATTGTAATATTGAGCAGCTTTGTCCAAATGGCTTAAAGAAGAATATCCTTCTGATGCAACCTGAGCACCAACCTTGGACCGAACAGACTGAATAATCTGAGCATGGGAATCATTTGAACATTCAAAAATTTGTAGCAGTGCTATTAAATGTTCGCCCTGACCACTCGCTGTTTCCTCAACAATATTTGGGTATGTATCCCGTATAAACATGGCAGCCTTAACTTTTTTGGCATTACACATTTCAGGGCTAGATGTCGCCGAAGAAAGAGCCGTAAGACCTAGATCCCATATAACATTTGACGATACAGCAGCCCAACTAGTATTCGAGAAAAGTGCGGCGCCAATACCACATTCAACATAAGGACTTGGCCCAGATCCTTGCTCTCCTTTAGCAGCAACCACACCAGAAAAAGAGCATACGATAGCAGCAATCGTGAGAATTATTGACTTAGCGTTCTTCATATAGTGAACTTCCTTATTTCTTTATTTTTAGAATCGGCATCCTAATTTAAAACCCCTATAAAATAAAGTGATACCTCTCTCTACTTAATCATCAACTCCTTATTGAATACTGTCTATATATACAGTATATTTACAAGAATGAAAGCCTCCCTCCTACCACTATCAACCTTTACTCAACCAGCCCTTCTCCCTCTATTTAGCGTAGCTGTCCGCGCAGGATTTCCAAGCCCCGCTGATGATTTTATAGAGGCGCCACTGGACCTCAGAGAACACTTGATCAAACACCCATCGGCTACTTTTTTTGCCCGAGCCGAGGGTGACTCAATGACTGGCTTCGGTATTTTTAATGGCGACCTGCTGATTGTGGATCGTGCCTTACAACCACAGCATGGTGATGTGGTGATCGCCGCCATTGACGGTGAGCTCACCTGCAAAGTGCTGGATATACACGAAAAATTATTACGCTCTGGCAACGTCCGTTACCCACCCATTGAATTACACGATAATGCTGACTTATTGATCGAGGGTGTGGTGATTCATTCCGTTCGACATCACCGATGTTCGCGTTAGTGGACTGCAACAGCTGCTATGCCAGCTGTGAACAAATTTTTCGCCCTGACCTCCGCAATAAACCAGTGATCGTTCTAAGTAACAACGACGGCTGCATTATCGCCCGATCTAAAGAGGCTAAAGCGCTGGGTATTCCCGGCCTTCACGCCTACTTTAAAGTACGACACTTGATCGAACGTCATCAAGTGTCAGTATTTTCCAGCAACTTCCGTCTCTACGGCGACATCTCCCATCGAATAATGGATATCCTGCGCCACTTCAGTCCCGATATCGAAATTTACAGTATCGATGAAATGTTCCTTGAGTTATCCGGCATTAACCAAGAGTTCAAGCACTACGGTCAGAAAATGAAGCAGGCCATTTGGCAACAAGTACGAATGCCCGTAAGCGTAGGCATCGCTCCCAGTAAAACCCTATCCAAACTGGCCAACCACGCAGCCAAGATCATTCCCAGTTGTGGGGGTGTTTGCCTACTCGACAGCCCCCATAAATGGCAATGGCTGTTACGCCGAGTTCCGGTAACAAAAGTATGGGGCATTGGTTCTCGTCTTGGGAAACGGCTGGCAGATATGTCTATTCATACCGCTTGGGATCTGGCCAGCAGCAACCCAAAAACTATTCGCCGCCAATTTAATGTCTGTGTAGAGCGAACCGTCGAAGAACTGAACGGCAATCCCTGCCTGATGCTGGAGGACATTCCTCCCGATAAAAAACAGATTTACTGCACCCGCTCTTTTGGTGAAAAGCCCACCGAAATAACACCTCTGTTACAAGCGGTGAGCCTCTATGCCAATCGAGCAGCCGAAAAACTAAGAAAACAACAACACTTGGTACTGACCATTCATGTGTTTATCCATACCTCACCCCATCAACCCAACTATTACAGCAACAGCACGGTAGTAAAACTACCCTACCCCACTGATGACAGCCGAGTTATCTCCACCTACGCCAAACAAGCTCTTCGCTCGATTTACCGACCCGGTCACGCCTACCTCAAGGCGGGTGTTGGCCTGATAGAACTGACCGCCAGAAAGTATCACCAACAGGATATTTTTCAGACACACCAAAGCAAAAGGACCGATGAACTAATGAATACACTGGATAACATCAATCAGCGCTATGGCCGAGGCACTGCCTTTATCGCCGGAGAGGGGATAAAAAAACGCTGGTCTATGCGTCAGAAACACTGCTCGCCTCACTACACCACCAATTGGAATCAGCTACCAATAGTACGCACCTAAAAGCATCCACCACGGGGATACAAAAAACGACAACTTGGTAGGCGCCAGCCCTTCCACAACTTTGCAGCTGCTATAGTGTCAAAGAAGCTAACCATCATAGCC
>JAGPWA010000036.1 GCA_018066715.1 Porticoccus sp.
CATACATTCAGTATAAACCGAGCAATAATTTTGACAACCACCTAATATACTGTATATTTACACAGTATATATTTGTGCATGGAGGCACATATGCCCAGCCCCTTTCTTGACACTATTAGACGTGACATTCGTCTACGCGGATACAGCATACGGACCGAAAAAGCGTATTTACAATGGATTCGACAATACATTTACTTCAACAAAAAGAAACATCCTAAAGATTTAGGCGCTTATGAGGTGAAAGCCTTCCTTAGTTACCTAGCAACTGATCGGCACGTTGCTGTTAACACACAGAAGGTTGCTCTTAACTCATTGGTCTTTCTTTATCACAAAGTACTCGGAAAAGAGCTAGGTGATCTAGGATTCACTTTGGCAACCAAACAACGCTCAATACCTACCGTGCTAAGCCAAGAAGACATCAAACATATACTGGGATGCCTTAAGGGGCGAAATAAATTAATCATTGAGATTCTTTACGGTAGCGGATTACGCATTTCCGAGTGCCTGAGGTTACGGATTCAGGACATTGACCTTCAAAAGTGCTCTGTTACGGTGAAAGATGGTAAGGGCAACAAAGATCGTCAGACATTATTGAGTCCCCGGTTGATACCAGAGTTGGAGCACACAATTGAAGCAGCCTTAAAAGTATTGCAAAAAGATAATGAACAAGGCGCGGGTCCATCACTCCCCTACGCATTAGGGCGAAAGTACCCTAATGCTTACCGCTCGCCAAGATGGGCTTTTATTTTCCCTTCAACGACCCTTTGCCAACACCCAGTGACAGGAATTACCTGTCGGCATCACCTTCATCAATCAGTCGTTCGAAAAGCGCTACAAACTGCTGTTGCTAAAGCAGGAATTGTTAACAAAAAGGTCAATTGCCATACATTCCGCCATTCCTTTGCTACTCACTTACTGGAAGCTGGCACAGATATCCGAACTGTACAGGAGTTGCTGGGCCACAATGATGTGAAAACAACCCAGATTTACACCCATGTGATAGGTCAACATTACGCAGGCACGCTAAGTCCATTGGATAGAATGGTGCCCTGATCTGGACGTTACAACCCATTAGCATGACTTTTACTGAAAAAAACAAGTCTTTGAATCAACCAGTTATATTTAGATAGTGTGTAGCCCGCCTAGACATTGTTAGACGCGACATTCGTCTACGCGGATACAGCCTATAAACTGAAAAGTATCTTTACCATAGGCTAAGTATTTTTATCTCTACCGCTATTTAGGTTACTCTAGATCGCCTGAAAAACCCCTGAGATAAAACAATGACAGACAATGAGGTTCGCGCCCTGCGGAATGCGATGGGTAACTTTGCCACGGGCATTACAGTCGTTACTGCTGTTGATGAGCAGGGTGAACCCCAAGGTATGACAGCCAATAGCTTTTCCTCTGTATCGCTTGAGCCAGCACTGATCTCTTGGTGTGTTGGGCAGGAATCACGGCTATTTGAGTTATTTCAACATACCAACCATTTTGCGGTGAACATTCTACACAGTGGTCAGCAGTCCATATCTCAACTTTTTTCAGGCCCCGAAGAAGATAAGTTCGATCGTATCTCATGGTATCCCGGAATGAATGGCGCACCATTACTCAATGATTGCGCCAGTGTTTTCCAGTGCGAGATAGAGCATCGCTATCCAGGTGGGGATCACACAATTTTGGTGGGACGAGTGCTAGATTTTTCTTCAGTTCCCATGGCGCCACTGATCTTTCACTGTGGCCAATATCAGGAACTAAAATAAACCGCTAGGCTTTGTGGCCAATGGTCGCCCTGTCTAATCCGGCAAGATCTGTGTGCGTTGCAACCCGGCTAAAACCAGCCAAGGACATCATTTGACGAACTTCGTCGCCCTGTTCATAGCCGTGCTCCAGAATCAACCAGCCTCCTAGACTCAAGTGTAAATTCGCATTGGAAATAATCGTACTGAGGTCGGCAAAACCGGCTTCATCGGCGACCAAGGCTGAACCGGGTTCAAATCGTACATCACCCTGCTGTAGATGGTCATCACTTGCACTAATATAGGGGGGGTTACTGATCACCAAATCAAATGTCTGGCCATTAAGTTCAGAGAACCAATCACTCTGAAAGACCCGAACGTTATCAAACCCAAGTTGCCGCCGGTTCTCATCGGCCAGAGCCACAGCTTCTGCCACAGCATCAACGGCACAAATGTTCCAGTGGGGCTTTTCGCTGGCCAGAGCCAGAGCAATCGCGCCAGTACCCGTGCCAAGATCAAGCACCGCCGCTTGCTCAGCCAGCGATAACCCAAGAGCAAGCTCTACCAATAATTCGGTATCCGGTCTTGGAATCAATGTTGCTGATGACACATTGAGAGAAAGAGACCAGAACTCCCTAGTACCCGTTAAATGAGCAATAGGCTCGCCTTTTAGACGGCGATTAAACAACGTCTGAAACTGATTCTGCTGGGAGGTGGAGAGTAATTGTTCGGGCCAGGTATAAAGGAAGGTACGATTCTTACCCAAAACATGGCAGAGCAGCACTTCTGTATCCAGCCGCGAGGTATCGCTAACGGTCGCTAGCTCATCACTGCGCTTCAGTAGCTCTGATAGGGTAACAGGCATGGGAGTAACGGCCATTAGATTAGTAGGTTTGGGGACTTACCCCGACAATGCGGCCAGCTGCTCCGCCTGATGTTCATTGATCAGTGGTTGAACCACCTCGGTTAATTGCCCTTCCATCACCTCATTTAGCTTGTACAGCGTCAGGTTGATACGGTGATCCGTCACTCGGCCTTGGGGATAGTTATAAGTGCGAATTCGCTCCGAACGATCACCACTGCCCACCTGTGAGCGACGCTCCTCAGCAATATCCTCGGCTGCCGCTTCTTCTTGGGCATTTTTCAACCGTGCTGCCAGCAACGACATGGCCCGAGCCTTATTCTTGTGCTGTGAGCGCTCATCCTGGCACTCCACTACAAGACCGGAGGGCAAGTGGGTGAGCCGAATAGCTGAGTCGGTCTTGTTAACGTGTTGCCCACCTGAGCCCGAAGCACGGAACGTATCAACCCGAAGGTCACCTTTGTTGATGTCTATCTCATCCAACTCATCCGCTTCCGGCATGATAGCCACCGTACAGGCAGAGGTGTGAACACGCCCTTGGGATTCAGTCTCGGGCACCCGTTGCACTCGGTGAGCACCGGACTCAAATTTCAGCCTGGAATACACCCCCTGGCCTACAATTCGACTGATAATTTCCTTGTAGCCACCGTGATCGCCAAGGCTCTCACTGATAATCTCTACCTTCCAGCGCTGACTTTCTGCGTATTTACTGTACATCCGGAACAGGTTTCCGGAGAAAATTGCCGCTTCATCACCCCCGGTTCCTGCTCGAATTTCAAGGAAGACATTTTTTTCATCATTGGGGTCTTTCGGTAGCAACAGTTTTTGAAGTTCAGTTTCAAGTACTTCTAGCTGCACCCCACCTTCTTTCATTTCCTCCTGAGCCATTTCTCTCATGTCAGGATCAGCATCCTTGAGCAGCAGCTTGGCGTCCGAAATAGCCTCCTGAACCTGTGTGTAGTCGACATAGGTTTTCACCACCGGCTCCAGCTCAGCATATTCCTTCGACAGGTCGCGAAAGCGGTTCTGATCACCAATGACATCGGGATCACTCAACAATGCACCGACTTCTTCTTGTCGATCGGACAAAATCTGTAATTTTTCCAGAATAGATGCTTTCATCAATACTCTTTAATTTAAATGTATTTGAATGATTGGCCGGCGTTTTTTGTCTAAAGTCATTTCTCTGGCTCACTTTCACCCGGCTTTTTTAAACCGAAAAGATCGTGAGCTACGTGAATATGTTCTGTTCGCCCCTGCTCTCCCGCCAACTTGAGTCGCGCAGTTGGGGTATGCAAAAGCTTGTTCGTGAGATTTCTCGCTAAACTTTTTAACACCTGCTCGGGCTCTTGGCCTGAACGCAAAGCGACTAATGCCTTTTCTACTTCCAAATCACGAGTCTCTTCCACACTACTGCGAAAAGCACGGATGGTATCCACCACCCCCAAAGCCTGTAATTGGCTCTGCCAGGCAAGTACCCCGGCCTCAATAATTTCCTCTGCTTTACTGGCAGCGTGTTCTCGAGAACGCATATTTTCCAGAATAACGTCCTGAAGGTCATCTACCGTATAAAGGTAGACGTCCTGCAATTTGGCCACTTCAGGCTCAATGTCCCGAGGCACGGCAATATCTACCATAAACATCGGTTTGTGCTTACGCTGCTTAAGTGCTGATTCCACTGCACCCTTACCAAGAATCGGTAATTGGCTTGCCGTAGACGAGATCACCATATCAGCACCTTGAAGGAACTCAGGTATTTCTGACAGCAAAATAGCTTGTGCGCCAAATTGTTGGGCTAAATCCTGTGCCCGACTCAATGTACGGTTGGCAACGGTAATGCCACCCACCTGCTTATCGACCAAATGCCTGGCCACCAATTCGATAGTTTCACCTGCACCAATCAGCAGTGCGTGAACATCCCTCAAATCCGAAAATATTTGTTGAGATAACCCCACCGCTGCATAAGCCACTGACACTGGATTCTGGCCAATAGCCGTCTCGGTACGAACTTGTTTTGCAATTGAAAATGCCTGCTGAAAAAGTTGGTTAAGGTGAGTGGATACTTTCCCCGCACCTCTGGCCACTGCATAGGCCGATTTCAGTTGGCCAAGAATTTGGGGCTCTCCCAAGATCATAGAGTCGAGGCCACTGGCCACTTTCATTATGTGGCGTGCAGCGTCTTCTTTCTCGTGAATATAATGACAACCATCCAAGGCCAGACGAGACATTTGGTGATATTCCGCCAACCAATCCAGTGCTTGTTCCGGATTACCACAGGCGCCATAAATTTCTGTACGATTACAGGTAGACAAAATGGCGACTTCACCAATACCAGCAACATCACCCAGCTGCTGCAAGGCCTCCACCATTTGTTCAGGTGCAAAGGCAACTTTCTCCCGAATATCGAGAGAAGCTGTGCGGTGATTGATTCCCAAAGCAAAAATGGTCATTAATTCAGAGCTTAGATATGAACTCGCAATTGTCCGATTCTCAGGGTTCAAAGACAAGCAGTATTGGGCAACGGTTAAAATGGAATCCTCTGCTTTCGTTATTGTCAGAGTATTTAGCTACAATGCTGTGATGATCCGTAACGGTGTTACTCGAATAAAAAATTCTATGAAGAAACCCTGCCTTACCCCGATTGTGCTGGTACTCGCCATGCTGATGATCCATGGTTGCGCCAATCAACCCGTGGGTAGTGTCGCCCATGAAGAGGCCACAACCCCCGCCGTAGAGCCCGAAGCTGAAATAGCTAAAGCCGATACACTTGAAGCTGAAGAGGCTGAGCCGGCGTATCCTGTACGCCCGTTTTCAACAGAAGGCCTGTATGACTTATTAGTGGGCGAACTGGCCGGCATCAGAAATAATCTACCACTGTCACTGGAAAAATACCGCTCACAAGCCAGACAAACCCGAGATCCTGGTGTTGCGAGCAGAGCAGCCCGTATCGCCGCTTATCTCGATGACAGAGCAGCACTACTGGAAATGTCGCTACTGTGGACTGAAGTGGAACCAGAAAACCTGGATGCTCACAGCATGGCTTCATTATCTCTGAGCCGGGATGGCCAGTACGTCAAAGCATTGCCCCATGCTGAATTTGTTTTGATGCAAGGCAGCAGTGAACCCTTAATGACACTGGTCATTTCAGCCAACCAGGCCACCACTCAACAACGAGACGCCCTGTTACAACAATACCCCCGACTTGAAACTCAGATGCCGGGTAATAGAACTCTTCTGCTGACCAAAGCAATGTTGCTACGCCAACAAGACCGTCTGCCCGATGCTTTGGATGCCGTCGAGCAGCTACTACAAAAAGCGCCTACCGAAGAACCTGCCATCATGTTGAAAGCCCAACTGCTTCAGCAAATAGGCAAAAAAGAGGAGGCCTCCTCATTTCTTGAACACTCTCTACTCAATATTCCCAACAGCAAACGGCTACGACTTCAATATGCCCGGTTCCTGGCCGAAGATGACCTAGAAGGTGCTCACCAGCAACTGACATTGCTAGTCGAGGAATACCCTAATGACCCGGAACTGATCTACACCCTGGCTCTGGCCAGCAGGGGATTAGGGCTTCGAGTTATGGCCCAACAATTGTTTTTAAAACTTACCCGATACCCAAGCACCGCCTCCTCTGCTCACTTTGAGCTGGGCACCATGGCCGAACAAGACAATGATATTGAATCCGTACTGATGCACTATCGACAAGTACATTCAGGAACAAAGTTTTTACCCGCAGCGGTTCGCCTCAGTAAGTTTATGATCAATCATGGTCAGCTGAAAAACGCCCGCCTCTACCTTCAACAACTACGCTTGGAAAACCCAAGGTTTGCCGCCGCTCTCTACCAAATTGAATCAGAACTACTGGCCGAACAAGAGCTAATAGATGATGCATACCAGTTGCTCAGTGAAGCTATCCTTCAAGACCCCAACGATATCCAGTTGCTCTATATGCGCTCTATGCTCAGTGAGAAAAAAAATGACTACGCAAACTCTGAGCAAGACCTTCGCGCCATCCTAGCGCAAGATTCAGATAACGCCATGGCACTCAATGCACTAGGTTACACGTTAACCGTACATACAAATCGTTACAAAGAAGCCCATGAGCTGATTCTCAGAGCACTGGAACTGAACCCGGGTGATCCCGCAACAATTGATAGTCTTGGCTGGGTGCTCTATCGACTCGGCAAATATGACGACGCCATTCATCAGCTGCGTCGCGCTATAGAAAAACTGCCTGATCCCGAGGTTGCCTCTCATCTTGGTGAAGTTTTGTGGGTTACCGGCCAACGTGAAGAAGCTACATCGGTCTGGCAAACCATTCTGGAAAACGACCCGGACAATGACACCATCCGCCAAACCATGAAGCGTTTACAGGCGGAATAGCCCGATGCGATTGATCGTTCCACTACTACTCCTGATGCTGATAAGTGCTTGCTCCACACAAACCCATCACGCCTCGACTGTGGTGCCCAATTGGGATCAACATGTTCAACAGCTACAGCAGCTAGACCATTGGCACCTCGATGGGAAGCTGGGTTACCGCGATAGCCATGATGGAGGAAGTGCCTGGGTCAGCTGGCAGCAACAACAGGATAACTTTGAAGTAAAACTAAACGGACCCTTTGGGGCGGGGGCAACTCGCATCGTGGGGAACAACAGTTATGCTGAATTGCAGCGAGCGGGACATGACAAGATGTCCGCCAAATCACCCGCCGCACTTACCGAACAATTATTTGGCTGGCAGTGGCCCGTGGAGCAATTGCAATTCTGGGTACTGGGCATCCCTTCGCCCATATCGCCAGCAGATAACCAAAGTCATAACTTGGACGGCACTCTGGCTCAACTGAAACAGTCCGATTGGCAGCTGCAGTTTTCAAGTTACCAACAAATAGACCAATGGCTTTTACCCGGGAAAATAAAAGGCCAACGTGGTGACCACAGCTTCACTTTGATCATCAAACACTGGCAGCCCGGCGAGGCTCTTTAATGACGCTGTCACTACCCGCTCCAGCAAAAATTAATCTGTTCCTGCATATTACGGGTCGCCGTGCTGATGGCTACCACAACCTACAGACACTCTTTCAGTTGCTTGATCATGGCGATCAACTGGACTTTGCTATCAATTCTGATGGTGATATTCACTTATCCCCATCAATATCGGGTGTACCCCAAGAAAACAATTTGATCTACGGTGCAGCTCGAGCACTACAACAATACAGTGGGTGTACTCAAGGTGCAGATATCCATCTGCACAAGCGCCTGCCCATGGGCGGAGGACTGGGCGGAGGTAGCAGTGATGCAGCCACCACGTTATTGGGGCTCAATGCTCTGTGGCAGCTGGCATTACCCACAGAAGTGTTACTGGATATAGGCGCCCAGATTGGTGCAGATGTACCTGTTTTTGTCCTTGGCCACACCGCATGGGCAGAGGGAATTGGTGATCAACTCACCCCTGTAGAAATGCCGAATGACTGGTACCTGATTTTGACGCCCGATATACAGGTCTCCACAGCAGAAGTTTTTACCCATGAGTGTTTGACAAGAAACACTCATCCGATCAAAATACGCGCCTTTCTCGAGCAGGGTGGCCAAAACGACTGTCAAACAGTGGTTGAAACGCTTTATCCTGAGGTAAAAAGAGCCCGCCAATGGCTGGCTCAATTCGCCGAAACTCGATTGACGGGAACAGGTGCCAGCCTCTTTGCCCACTTTGCGTCGGAAACTGATGCAAAGTCAGTGCTTGAGCAAATACCGGTACCTTGGCAAGGCTTTATCGCCAAAGGGGTTAATCAGTCCCCTCTGCTAAGCAGTTTACCGTCTAAAAAGTAATTACTGGGGTGTGGCCAAGCGGTTAAGGCAGCGGCTTTTGATGCCGCCATTCGGAGGTTCGAGTCCTCCCACCCCAGCCATATTCCTCTGGAACGCCGGAGAAATCACACCTCTGATCAGGATAATGTTGTGGCTAACTTGATGGTTTTCTCCGGAAATGCTAACCCGGAGCTAGCAAATGAAATCGCCCGATTTCTCGGTTTTCCGCTAGGCGATGCACTGGTATCCCAGTTCTCCGATGGCGAAATCAATATTGAGATTCGTGAGAACGTGCGAGGCCGGGATGTATTTGTCGTACAGCCCACCTGTGCGCCTACCCACAAAAACCTGATGGAACTGATTTTGATGGTCGATGCACTACGCCGTGCATCCGCCGGTCGCATCACCGCTGTAATCCCCTACTTTGGCTACGCCCGTCAGGATCGTCGAGTACGCTCCATACGAGTACCTATCAGCGCCAAAGTGGTCGCGGACATGATTAACAATGTTGGCGTCGATCGCGTCATGACCGTTGATTTGCACGCCGAACAAATTCAAGGCTTTTTTGACTGCGCTGTAGACAATGTTTACGGCTTGCCTGTGCTGCTCAATGATGTGCAACGCCAAAACTACCAAAACCCAACGGTAGTTTCCCCCGATATCGGCGGTGTAGTTCGCGCACGCGCTATGGCAAAACAACTGAATACTGAACTGGCGATTATCGATAAACGTCGACCTGAAGCCAACCAGATTGAAGTCATGAACCTTATCGGTGACGTAGAAGGCCGCACCTGTATCCTAATGGATGACATCGTCGATACCGCTGGAACACTGTGCAAGGCAGCTGATGCACTGAAAGAACGCGGTGCTGAGAAAGTGGTTGCCTACTGTACCCACCCCGTGTTTTCAGGCAATGCCATCGAAAATATTGAATCCTCAGCACTCGACACCATGGTCGTCACCAATAGTATTCCGCTGAGCGAAGCAGCCCGCAAAAGTAAGTATGTAAGGGTATTGAGTCTGGGTCAGATGATGGCAGAAGCCATGCGTCGAGTCAGCAATGAAGAATCCATCAGTGCCATGTTTGACTAAGCTCTATTTGACCTCAACTTGTTTGGCTTCAAATAGACTGACAGAACATAGCATTGGATAACTAACTGCCCAGCAATCTATTATATATGGGCTATTTAAATACCCCTCCTCAATTCTGGTCGCGGATTGATTTGGGAATAATTAGGAGTCAAGGCAATGTCCGATGATTTTAAATTGAATGTAAAAACCCGAAATGACATGGGGAAAGGTGCGAGCCGCCGCCTACGTCGTTTGGCTAACGAAATACCCGCCATCATCTATGGCGGTAAGAAAGCACCTCAAAATATCAGTCTTGCTCAAAATGAATTTGAAAAAGCACTGGCCAACGAAGCTTTCTATTCGCACATTATTACACTGGATGTGGATGGTAAATCTGAAGATGTTATTCTGAAAGACCTTCAACGCCACCCCGCCAAGCCAATTGTTCTGCATGCGGATTTTTTTCGTGTCAGCAAGACCAAAAAACTACAGGTCAAAGCACCTCTGCACTTTATCAACGAAGATACCTGTGTTGGCGTCAAGTTGGGTGGTGGGCTCATCTCTCACAACATGACCGAGCTGGACATCTCCTGTCTGCCGGCCAACCTACCTGAGTACATTGAGGTGGATGTTGCTGCTGTAGAAATTGGTCAAATCCTCCATATTTCTGACATCGTGCTACCCAAAGGCGTTGAGAGTGTTGCATTAAGTCATGGCGAAGGCCACGATCTACCGATCTTCACTATCAACAAACCTAAGGAAGAAGTGGAAGAAGTGGAAGACACTGCTGAAGCTCCTAAAGCTGAAGGCGAAGGCGAAGAAGAGGAAGGCGGAGAGTAATTCTCTCAAGCCACCCCTTCTACCAAAGAGGCTCCGACATTGGACACACCTGTTCAACTTATTGTCGGGCTGGGTAACCCCGGCCAACAATATGAACAAACCCGTCACAATGCCGGGGCCGATTTTGTTTCAGCCCTATCGGAATACTGTGGCATCACACTAAAGCTTGAAAGCAAGTTTTTTGGTGCAACAGGTAGAGCCGTACTGAATGGCCAGAATATCCGCTTGCTGTTACCCGACACCTATATGAACCGCAGCGGCAAGTCGATTGCCGCAATGGCCGGGTTCTATCAAATTCCCCCGGAAGCTATTCTGGTTGCTCACGATGAGCTCGATCTCAGCCCTGGAACAGTACGGCTTAAGATTGGTGGTGGGCATGGCGGACACAACGGTCTAAAGGATACGATTAAAGCGCTGGGCAACAGCCGTGATTTTGCCCGACTACGTATCGGTATTGGCCACCCAGGACACGCCAGTGAAGTGGTGAACTTTGTGCTGCGAAAAGCGCCACAAAGCGAACAACAACTCATTACCCAGAGTATCGATGACGCTATTCGTGCCATGCCCCTAGTCGCCACCGGGCAATGGAATAGCGCCATGAAAGAGCTACATTCACAGTAAAACAACTAATCTGCTGGCCGGGTATTTAGGCCACTGACATTTGAGAGTATGAGCAATGGGTTTTAACTGCGGTATCGTCGGCCTTCCCAATGTAGGCAAGTCCACCCTTTTCAATGCACTGACCAAAGCAGGCATTGATGCGGCAAACTTTCCATTCTGCACCATTGAACCCAATACTGGGATCGTTCCCATTCCAGACCCCCGCCAGGATAACTTGGCCGACATCGTCAAACCTGAACGAGTCGTACCCACCACCATGGAGTTTGTAGACATTGCAGGCTTGGTTGCAGGTGCTTCCAAGGGAGAAGGCCTTGGCAACCAATTTCTCGCTAATATCCGTGAAACCGATGCTCTTGCTCATGTCGTTCGCTGTTTTGATGACGAAAACGTTGTTCATGTAGAAGGTAAAATTGATCCGACCTCTGATATTGAGGTTATCAATACCGAGTTGGCACTGTCAGATTTAGAAACGGTAGAAAAAGCCCTGCAACGAGTCGCCAAGGCGGCAAAAGGTCAGGACAAAGATGCCGTAGCGCTAAAAGTAGTTCTCGAAAAAATCCTGCCACACCTAAATGAGGCTAAGCCACTGCGTGCAATGAGCCTCGACCAAGATGAACTGAAAACGATTAAGTCCTTAAACCTACTGACGCTGAAGCCCACCATGTACATCGCCAATGTCGATGAGGAGGGCTTTGACAATAACCCATACCTAGACACCGTGCTCTCAATCGCAGAAGCAGAAAACGCAGTGGTTGTACCTATTTGCAATAAACTGGAATCAGAAATTGCCGAACTGGATGACGACGAGAAATTAGACTTTCTTCAAGAAATGGGCATGGGTGAACCGGGGCTCAACCGTGTCATCCGTGGTGGCTACTCCTTATTGGGGCTGCAAACCTACTTCACAGCGGGCGTCAAAGAAGTTCGTGCATGGACAATACCTATCGGTGCCACTGCGCCGCAATCTGCCGGTAAAATTCATACTGATTTTGAAAAAGGCTTTATCCGTGCAGAAGTCATTGCTTACGATGATTTTATTGCTCACAAGGGTGAACAGGGTGCTAAAGACGCCGGGAAGTGGCGACTGGAAGGCAAAGATTATATTGTCGCTGATGGCGATGTCGTCCACTTCCGTTTTAATGTGTAAGGCAATCCGTCATTGCAGGCATTTTTGACCCCTTTCATCGCGATATCTCCGCACGATACCACTATGGAGATGGGGCCAGAACCCATAAACATTTGCCAAGAAAAACTTAGTATTCCTCTCTGACGAAGCACCGCCACAATGCTGGCTGAACCCACGCTACAGAGATCATGAAATAGCCTAGAAGAGCTGACGACCAAAGGCCAGATGCACCTTGACAAAACCGACCAAACTCGGGAAAATTCGCGCCCCTATCATAGGTCAAATGGCTACGTAGCTCAGCTGGTTAGAGCACAGCATTCATAATGCTGGGGTCGGTGGTTCAAGTCCACCCGTAGCTACCATATATCAAAGGCTTACATGCGTTTCAGACGGTGTGGGCTTTTTTTTCGCCCCACTGCGGGGAATTTGCGGGAGTTTTCACCCCGCAGCAAAGTGAAGGTCAGTGCCGAGCGTCCTGACCAGCTCACCTTCCCAACTGCCAGAAATAAGCATTGACGCCGCAAGCAAAGGCGCGCGTTAGCGTGTCCAGCCCGAAGGGCGATTTTGCCTTGCCTTGTTAAATTATTGTTAAACGTTTCCAATAACCATCCATAACCGCCTCAGCATAACCTACGGACTCAGACTTACTAATATTTTCGGGTATTGCTATGACTATCGAGAACTCAACTAATTTGCCATTAATGAATGAAAAACGACTGATACCAATAGTCGTTACATCATAGCCTGTGGGTACAAATTTAAAGTCTGACGTAGGATAGCAGTAGCTACCAACTCTATTATTGATAACCATCTGTAAAGAAGGGCCATGTGGACCATCAATCTTTTCTAATTCAATGTTGTACCCAGACTTCATCGCCAGCTGATTTTCCAGCGTTGTAACAGCAGAAAATGCTTGCTCCATAGTCGCCATTTGAGCGGGTAATTCAGTTATAACAATCGCGGCAAATGGAGGCTCCAAATCTTGATCGCTAATAAGAATGTAGTTGTCCGTGACACCTCTAGACCTATCACCCAAATTTAGCTTAACAATCACTTCCTCAACTTGAGGATATTGAGGGACCTTGAAGCGTAATCCTAATTCTTGAAGATCTATGGTTTTAGTAGCTTTAATATTTTCCTCGTTTACATTCCGAGACATATCATTTGCAAGAACGCCGTTACAAGATTGAGACTTCATATCCCATACAGATCTTATAACATTCGCATCCTCTAGCTCTGCATAACTCAGACTACTAAAAATGAGACTGAAAACTACAAGGGTATATTTTAATTTATTCAATCGTACGCTCCTTGGTGTTTTTGAAATTTAACAGCTAATTACAAAGACTCGGGCACTATAACGCTTTGGCACCCTATCTCAGGATGACAAATAGAGCTTTCGCCATTATTTCTACAAAAAACAGTGTGTTGGTAGGGGGCGTGGATTTTTACGGCTGACATATAGCGACTTTCCTTAATTTTATTTATAAATTCCATTTCCCCTTATCATAAATCTGTTTCGTTAAATAACAAGAGGTTAGATCATATTTAAAGGTATTATAAAGACCATGGCCGCTGATCTAGGAGATTGACCTTTGGTAAATCGTCTACTCCACGGAACAATGTACACATTGAAATAACGACGGATTCATAATACTGAGACCGGTAGTTCAAGCTCACCCGTAGCTACCATACAAGTCAAAGGCTTAACGGTTTACTCCCCCTACCTTTTTTTTACTGACACGACTTCCGTGCCACAACAAAACCCTTGCCTTCTCACAGAGAACCAAGATTTTTTTCACACCGTTAAACCCTTTTAGGTATTGAACCCTCCTATCGAACGAGTAAAATCCTTTCACAAACTCGTCTAGAAGGAATACAACGTGTACCTCGATCAGGCAAACCGAGAACAGTTGCAACAGTGGCAAGAAGAGCTTGCGGCCAAACATGAATCGTTCAAGTCTAGCGGACTAAACCTGAATTTGACCCGAGGCAAGCCCTCTACCAGCCAACTCACTCTGGCCAATGCGCTAGACGGCGCTTTGGATGGCAACTACATTTCCGATGATGGTACTGACACCCGAAACTATGGTGGCCTTGTAGGGCTACCAGGGATGAGAGCACTGGCGGCTGAAATCCTCGGTGTTACCGACAATGAAGTGTTGGTAGGCGGAAATAGCAGCCTGACATTAATGTACTTCAGTATTTTGTTTGCCTGGAAGTTTGGTCCTAATGGTGAAGGTTCCGCATGGAAGGATGAGAGTACCGTTAAGTTTCTCTGCCCGGTGCCTGGCTATGACCGCCACTTTGCCATCTGCGAAGAATTTGGCATTGAGATGATCAATGTCCCAATGGATGAGAATGGTCCTGATATGGACTTAGTAGAATCCATGATTGCAGGTGACACGTCCATCAAGGGTATTTGGTGTGTCCCTAAATATTCCAACCCCACCGGCTGTGTTTACAATCAGGATACGGTGGAGCGGCTGGCTAAATTAGGCACCATTGCCGCGGATAACTTCCGGGTGTTTTACGATAATGCCTACGTCGTACACGACCTGTCAGATGAACCCCCTGAGTTATCCAACATCATGGATTACTGTCGCCAATACGGTACTGAAAATAGTGTCCTGCAGTTTGCCTCCACGTCCAAGGTTACGTTTGCCGGTGCAGGAGTGGCCTTTCTAGCCAGCTCCGAAGACAATCTAAAGGTTATATCGAAACACCTTGGTATCGCATCTATTGGGCCAAATAAGGTCAATCAACTGCGCCACCTAAAAGTCATTAAAAATATGGCCGATCTGCAATCCCATATGAAAAAGCATGCAGAACTACTTCGCCCAAGATTTGCCTGCGTGATGCGACATCTGAATGAGAACTTTAGTGAGTCTGACCTAGGCCATTGGAGCAACCCTGAAGGAGGTTACTTTATCTCCTTCGATACCCGCCCAGGTCTTGCGGGTGAGGTCATCAGGTTATCCGCTGAAGCAGGCGTGAAGCTCACCCCTGCGGGTGCAACTTTCCCCTATGGCAAGGATCCCGAGGATAGAAATATTCGGTTAGCGCCCTCATTTCCTACTGTGGACGAAATTAACACCGCCATGGCAATATTTTGCAACTCAGTCAAGCTGGCCTCTGTGAGGCAAAAATTGGCGGTATAAGTTAGCTCTCCATCTACCAATAACAATTTACCAATAAAAAGGGCTGCAACTTGCAGCCCTTTTTATTGATTTTTGTTGGTAGCCCCGCAAGCTTGTGCTCAAGCCAAAAAAACTGATCAACCGCCCTTAGGCTTCGGGACAACACCGGGATAAGGAAAGGGAGTGACATTGCCTCCCCC
>JAGPWA010000043.1 GCA_018066715.1 Porticoccus sp.
GCAGAAATCGCGGTGATGGGGCCAAAGGGTGCCGTTGAAATTATCTTCCGTAAAGACATTGGTGATCCAGAAAAAATTGCGGCGAAAGAAGCTGAATACCGTAAGAAATTTGCCAACCCCTTTATCGCGGGCAAGCGTGGATTTATTGATGATGTGATCAAGCCCCACAGTACTCGTAAGCGGGTTGCTCGCTCACTGGCCATGTTGCGTGATAAGGATATTGAGAATCCATGGCGCAAGCACGGCAACATTCCTTTGTGATGAGTAGCTGTGGTCAGAAGTTAGAAGCAGTGGAAACCTTGATGTTTAGAGCTTAAGCATCGTTGAAAAACAGAATTTCCAGAAGAAGATTAAATTATGTTTAAAAAAATTCTTGTAGCAAACCGGGGTGAAATTGCCTGCCGTGTATTTCGTACGGCAAAGGCTATGGGTATTGGCACAGTGGCGGTTTATTCCGATGCAGATAAAGATGCACTGCATGTGTCCATGGCGGATGAGGCGGTGCATATTGGCCCGGCAGCATCGGCTGAAAGCTACTTAGTGATCGATAAAATTATTGCAGCCTGTCAACAAACGGGCGCTGATGCGGTACACCCCGGTTATGGATTTCTGTCTGAAAACAAGAGGTTTTGTGAAGCGCTGGATGAGGCCGGGATTGCCTTTATAGGTCCCGGTGTTAAAGCCATCGAATCCATGGGTGACAAAATCACCTCCAAGTTGATTGCTGAAAAAGCCGGTGTGAATACCATTCCCGGTTACACCGATGTAGTGAAAGATGCAGATCAAGCGGTTGTAATTTCAACGGACATTGGCTTTCCCGTCATGCTGAAAGCCTCTGCCGGTGGCGGTGGTAAGGGGATGCGTGTTGCTTGGAATGAGGAAGAGTGTCGTGATGGTTTTGAGCGTGCGACCAACGAGGCTCGTTCCAGTTTTGGCGATGACCGTATTTTTATTGAGAAATTTATTCAGGAACCCCGTCACATTGAAATTCAGGTGATGGCGGATAGTCATGGTAATACCATTTATCTGGGAGAGCGTGAATGCTCTATTCAGCGTCGTCACCAAAAGGTTATTGAAGAGGCCCCTTCTCCCTTTTTAACAGAAGAAGTTCGCAAGAAAATGGGCGAGCAGTCAATTATGTTGGCTAAAGCCGTGGACTATAAATCAGCGGGTACCGTGGAATTTATCGCTGATGCAGACATGAATTTTTACTTTCTGGAAATGAACACCCGGTTACAGGTAGAGCACCCCGTGACGGAGTATGTTACTGGGCAGGATTTAGTTGAGTTAATGATTAAGGTCGCAGCCGGAGAGCCGCTGCCCTTAACTCAGGACGAGGTAACGATGACCGGCTGGGCGATGGAAACCCGTGTTTATGCCGAAGATCCATTCCGCAATTTCATGCCGTCTACGGGCCGTTTAGTGCGTTATATCCCACCACAAGGTGAGGGCGTTCGGGTCGATACGGGTGTCTATGAAGGTGGCGAAGTCTCCATGTACTACGATCCCATGATCGCCAAGCTGATCACTTATGGTCAGGACCGTAAAGAAGCGATCGACAGGATGGTGGGTGCTCTGGATGCCTATTACATTCGCGGCGTGAGTCACAATATTAGTTTTTTGAATGCATTAATGGTGCACCCACGTTTTGTGGCGGGAGAGCTGACCACCAACTTTATTGCTGAGGAATACCCGGACGGCTTTAATTCCGATCTGGTACCCCAGGATGACCCTGCAATTTGTGTTGTTGTTGCCGCCGCTATCAATAAGAAGTACCGGGACCGTTGTGCCATGATTTCTGGTCAGTTACCGGGCCATGAATATGAGCCATCCTCTGATTGGGTGGTGATCATGGATGGTGGCGATGCCGAATATGAGGTTTCCGTTGAAAACGGCGGCCAGACCATTGGTGTTGAGTTGGCGGGCAAGCACTACCAAATTGATACCCATTGGGCCTTTGGTGAGCCATTGTTTAATGCAAAAATTAATGGCCAATCAGTGTGTGTCCAGGTGGACGTGGTGGGCTCATCACTGCGGATGTTCTATCGAGGTGCTCAAAAAGAGGCCTTTGTGGTCACTACAAGGGCGGCAGAACTCAACCGGCATATGTTGTATAAAGAGCCGGAAGATATGTCTAAGTTTCTTCTGTCGCCCATGCCGGGTTTGTTAGTGAAGCTTACTGTGCAGGAAGGTGATGCCGTAAAAGAAGGTGAAGAACTGGCGGTGGTTGAGGCCATGAAAATGGAAAACAGCCTGCGCGCATTATCCGATGGGGTGGTTAAGAAAGTTTCTGCCGCTCAGGGTGATAGCCTGGTAGTGGATCAGCCGATTGTTGAATTTGAGTAAGGCCGGGTCCGAGTAGTAAAAGAAGCACGTGTTTGTGGTCAGTTATTATTAGCATCACCCTTATGCGGGCCTCTTGTACAGAATATTTGTAGGCGCTTTTTGTAGAGGACCCTATGTACAATGTTGTCTGTCACGACCAAGTTATTGGAGATAGGCTATTCAAATGGCAGTACCACAGATGACCCCGAAGGAACTCGCAGACAGTATCCAGCGCGGTGACCGCCGAGCCCTGGCCAAGGGTATTACTCTGGTCGAGTCCACACACCCTGCCCATCGAGAGCAGGCGGCAGAATTACTGGCGCTGATCATGCCCCATACCGGAAACTCAATAAGATTGGGTATTTCTGGTGTACCAGGGGTGGGTAAATCGACCTTTATCGAATCTTTCGGTAATTATGTTATAGGTCAGGGCCATCGTGTCGCGGTACTTGCCGTAGACCCTACCTCTGCCGTCAGTGGTGGGTCTATTCTCGGCGATAAGACTCGGATGGAAACCCTGTCCAGAAACCCAAATGCTTATATTCGCCCATCACCTGCCGGAAAAACATTGGGCGGTGTCACCCGCCGCACCCGAGAAACCTTGCTGCTGTGCGAGGCCGCCGGCTTCGATATTATTTTTGTTGAGACAGTTGGGGTGGGGCAGTCGGAAACAGCCGTTGCTGAAATGACAGATATGTTTTTGCTGATGTTGCTGCCAGGGGGTGGTGATGAATTGCAGGGTATCAAGCGCGGAATTATGGAGCTGGCGGATTTGGTGCTGGTCAATAAATCTGATGGTGATCAGCAGGCCGCAGCCAACCGCACCGTGGCCGATTACGGCATGGCATTGCATTTTCTCCATCCTCGAAGCCGACACTGGCAAGCCAAAGTTCAGGCGTTATCAGCACTTAATAATCAAGGTGTCGATGAAGTTTGGCAATCGGTGGAAGAATTTCGTGAGGCACTGGGTAATGCTGGAGAAATAGACTCACGTCGTGCCGCACAATCCCGCGCCTGGATGTGGAGTGAAACGGCTGATGCATTACTGACAGAATTGAAAGAAAGTGACGCAGTGAAATCATTGGTGGCCGGTCTGGAAAAAGAGGTTACCCAAGGGCGAATAGCGCCGACAATTGCCGCCAGAACACTCATTGATGCATTTCGAAAATAGCGTGGTAATACAAATTATTTCACGCCCACATGACACAAATATTGATTGAATAAAGGTAACAGAATGATTGGAAACTTGAACCATGTGGCTATTGTAGTCCCTGATTTAGATAAGGCAGTGTCAACCTACCGCGACGCTTTGGGTGCAAAAATATCTGCGTCAAATGATTTGCCTGAACATGGTGTGCGAGTGGTGTTTGTGGAGTTGCCCAATACCAAAATCGAGTTATTATTACCCATTGGCGATAACTCACCGGTGGCGAAATTTCTTGAACGTAACCCCGATGGCGGTATGCACCATATCTGTTATGAAGTAGAAGACATTCAGGCTGCACGGGATAAGCTGGTTTCGGAAGGTGCCCGTGTGTTGGGGAATGGTGAGCCAAAAGTGGGCGCCCATGGCAAGCCAGTATTGTTTCTTCATCCCAAGGATTTTTGTGGCACGCTTGTTGAGCTAGAGCAGGTTTAGAAGAACAGGTGTAAGGGGCGGAATTAGAGCAGGTGTAAGCTTAGTCAATCACCTTGTCGTAATTAAGGATGTGCTCCGGATCAAACAGTTGCTTCAACTGGCGCATTACATCAATTTCAATCTCATTCCGACTGAAGTGCAGGTAAGGTTTTTTCTCCAGACCAATGCCATGCTCACCCGAAATGGAACCTCCTCGGTGCTCTAGGGGCGCGTAGACGGCTTGTTCGACAGCTTTTTTTGCTGCGGTTGAGTCTTCACTAAGTTGTACGGCCACATGAAGGTTGCCATCACCCAGATGCCCTAGAATACCCACAAATAGGTTGTTGCTAATGGCATTTAAGTTTTGCTGCATTTTCTCTAGATAGCTTTCCATTTCACTGATCGGGAGACTGACGTCAAACAATACCATTGGCTGGTAAGACATCAATGCCGGGATATTATCCCGAATGGCCCACATGGCTTGCTGTTGTTTTCCCGATTCAGCGAGTACAGCGTCGATTATCAGACCCTCCGACAGCGCGGTATCCAGAGCTTGTAGAAACTGCTCACTATCTGATTCCTGATGAGCACCTGTCGCCTCAATCAGGATATAAAAAGGGTAGCTGTCAGGTAATGGAGGCTTACCCATGTTGTTACTCATATCGCTGCTTATAGGGTTTCTCATAGGGTTACTTATATTGCTGCTATGACAGGCGATGGCATAGTAGCTTTGCCACATGGTTTCGAAGGCACTGAGTTTTCCTCCCAGAGATTTTTCCATGTGGTTAAGCAGCTTGGCCATACTGGAAAACTGGTCAGTGGCGACTAATGCTGAGGTACAAACGGGCATTTTTGGCCGTAGCCGCAATACGGCACGGGTAATAATTCCCAGTGTCCCTTCGCTGCCAATAAATAAATGTTTTAAATCGTACCCGGCATTGTTTTTTAGCATCTGATTCATTGAGCTGAGAATGCGCCCGTCTGCCAGTACGACTTCCAGCCCAAGTACCTGTTCACGCGCCATCCCATAGCGGATAACTTGGTTTCCACCGGCATTGGTGGCGATATTGCCACCAATGGTGGCGGTACCACGTGCACCCAAATCCAGGGCAAAAAATAGATCATTGGCATCAGCCCTTTCTTGTACCACTTGAAGAGGAACCCCAGCCTGAACAGTCATGGTTCGATTGGTGGTATCAATGGCTTCAATGGTGGTCATTCTTTCTAGGGAGATGACTAGCTCATCTTCTCCAGCGACACAGCCTCGTGTCATATTGGTGCAGCCGCCATGGGTAACCACTTTTTGTCCTGACTCATGACAGAGCTTCATGATCTCGCTGAGCTCAGCAGTATTTGCTGGGCGGATAATGGCAGAAGCCTGGCATTCTTGCGCACCCCAGCCATCGGTAGTCCGGTGGTTTGCTCCTTCTGTGAGAACACCTTCCGAGCCTACCAGTGCGCGTATTTTATCTAGCATCTGGGGCATTGTTTTCCCTTCTCGAGAATAGCTTGCATGGCGGCTGTTGCCTCGTGGGTGACCTGTTTATTCAATGGTGCGCCAACATAAGGTACGTCGAGCCTGGAAAGAGGTAGGTCAAACAGTATCCTTAGCTGACGGTAGTGGCAACTTCTGATGGTAAACGGTGGTGATGAGAGGGGAGGAGATAGACAGTAGGTGATAGTTTTTCTTTTATCGCCTTAAGAAAAATCACAAGCCATCAGGCTATGTATCAAGAAAAGACATTTTCTAAGGTATTGATTTTTCTAAACTAACGATTATGATCAATAGCCTAAGAATTTAATAAAAATATGGCATGGAGGCTTGTTTTGTCAGTAAGTTCGCTCGTCGTTAAATCTTCTAACCCATTGACTTTAAAGTTAAAAGCACCCGTTTTTAGTGTCAAATTTTCTCTGATACAGAGCCTCCTAGTTATAATGCCTTCGGGCTTATTAATTCACTGTTAGGAGTCTTTAGAGACAGTGCGTACTGCAATACTATTCATAATCATCTTATTAACTGGATGCGTTGAGGAAACAAAGGTTAT